>NZ_MQTY02000027.1:38-11824 GCF_016082285.1 Spiroplasma sp. Moj | reverse complement strand
TTAGTGAATTTTCATATAAATAGTATTTCTGACATAAATTAAAATAATTAATGACATTTTGATAAATATAATTTATTTCTTTTGTAAGTTTTTGTTGTAAATATCATTTTTTTATTTTTCGTTGTAATGAATATAATTCATTTTCAGTTGGAATGCTTGTTACCATATACTTTTTCATTTTAATCTCCATTCTAATTTAAAGACTAAATCAGTGGTCTAAAATGTATATGGTTTTCACATAAAATAAGAAAATATAATTAGTATTTAAAACTAAATAAAAACTGGTAATACCAGTTTTTATTTTTTATAAAATAATTCAATCACTTTTTTTTGTTCAAGGTGCTTTTTTATTAATTAAATCATAATATAATTTACCTTCTAAATGTGCTTGTTCATGTTGAAAAACAATTGCTTCATAACTATGGGCAGTAATTGTTACTTGTTGTTGTTTTAAATAATCATAACCTTCAATAATAATTCGAAAACTACGAGGGACAAAACCTTCTTTATCACCATTAACGCTTAAACAACCTTCGCCTTCTTCTATACAAGCTATTTGTTCACTTTTTCCAATAATTTTAGGATTAATCATTGCATGTTCAATTATTTTTTTATCTCCTGTTTCGTCATCTGTCTCTTCAATTCGAATATAATACATTTTAAGATTATGTCCAATTTGAGGAGCGGCTAAACCAACAGCTGGTCTAATTGTATGACCACTATTTTTTTGCGGATCTTGGGAATATCTTACAAAATCAATTAATTTTTGCATTACAAGTTCATTTTCAGGTGCTAATGGTAAAGAGACATCAATTGATGGTTGTCGAATTGACGGTGTATCATCAAATACTAGTCAGTCTTTAGTTGGTATTTCATTTTGCAACACTAAAAATCACCTCTTAAAAAATTATAACATATTCAGCAATTATTAAAGAAAATTCTAAAGTTTTAGTATAATAAAAAAAAGAAAGAAAAGGGTTAAGAAGATGCGCGTAATTAGTGGAAAATATAAGGGTTATAAAATTAAAACATTAGATGGAATGAATACTCGGCCAATGACGGCACGTGTTAAAGAAGATACATTTAATATTTTAGATAATTATTTTATTTATGAAAATAAAATTGGATTAGATATTTTTGCTGGAAGTGGTCAATTAGGAATTGAAGGGTTATCACGGGGGTTACAACAATGTTATTTTAATGATTCGCACCAAGGTGCCTCCAAAATTATTGAAACTAATTTAAATAACTTAAAAATAAATAATGCAAAAGTATTAAATTATGATTATAAAGTTTTATTAAATTGAATGATACAACAGAAAGTATTAATTGATATTTTATTTTTAGACCCACCTTTTAAGCAAATTGAGTATTATTATGATATTATTACTATAATATTGAATAACAATATTATCAATAACTATGGAATAATAGTTTGTGAATCAAATCAAATGTTGTCATTTGATCAATTTAATTTAGTTATGTTACGTTGTAAAACATATAAAAAAAAGTATTTGTATATATTAAGATTAGAAAAAGGAGAACGTTAATGTGCAGAAAGAGGGTTTTTTAATTATTTTTTCTGGCCCATCAGGAGTCGGGAAAGGGACAATATGTCAAGAACTTTTTAAATATGAAGAGTTGAATTTGGCTTATTCAGTTTCAATGACAACAAGAACAAAAAGGCAGGATGAAGTTGAAGGGGTAAATTATTTTTTTGTTGACCGACCAACATTTGAAGCTGCAATTAAAAATGATGAATTATTAGAATATGCTGATTTTGTCGGTAATTATTATGGTACGCCAAAATCATATTGTATTGAACAAATTAATAATGGAAAAAATGTTTTATTAGAAATTGAAGTACAAGGTGCAACACAAGTGTTACAGAAAGTAACTGATGCAGTTTCAATTTTTTTAATTCCACCAAGTTTAGAGGAATTAGAAAAACGAATTCGAGGCCGAAAAAGTGAACCCGAAGAAGTATTACAAGCACGATTAGCAAAAGCAGCTGATGAACTTCCATTGCAAAGTAATTATAATTATGTTGTGGTAAATAACACTGTAGAACAAGCAGTTGCAGAAATTAAAACAATTTTAGAACAAGAAATTGCTAATCGTTCGTAAGTTTAAAGGATTAAAAAATGCAAGCAAGAGAAATAGCATGAAATATCTTATGAAAAATTTTTGCAAAAAACAAGTTTAGTAATCATTTATTATCAAATATTGTAGAACAAAATGATGATTTTACTGACCAAGATAAAACTTTAATTTATCGAATTGTTTATGGTACTTTAAAAAATAAATTGTATTTAGAATATATTGCTAATCAATTTATTGAATCCAAAAAAACTAATCAAAAATTACAAGTTTTATTATGAATGAGTATTTATCAATTTCGTTTTTTAGATCGTATCCCTAATTATGCAATTGTTAATGAAGCTGTTAATATTAGTAAAAATCTAAATCCAAAGTATGCTGGTTTTATTAATGCTACGTTAAAAAAGATTTTTGTCAGTAAAGATGAGATTTTTGAAATTAATATTGCTGATGAAACAAAAAAATTAAGTATTAAATATAGTTTTCCATCATCATTATATTTAATTCTTCGTAATGAATATAGTGAAGATATTGCTCAGCAAGTAATGGTTGATAGTTTAACAATTCCAAAACTTTTATTTCGCGTTAATACCCTAAAAATTAGTCGAGATGAATTATTAGCTCAATATTCAAATTATAATTTAACAAAAAGTTTAGTATCTTCTGTAGGTGTAATTGCCGATAAACCAGTTGTTAATTCAGAAATGTTTAAAAAAGGTTTAATTTTTATTCAAGATGAAATGAGTATGCGCATTGCAGAAGTATTAAATCCGCAAGAAACTGATCGCGTGTTAGACATGTGCAGTGCACCGGGTGGTAAAACAACACATTTAAGTCAAATCATGAACAACAAAGGGATTATTGATGCATATGATATTAGTGAAAAGAAGATTAATTTAATTAAAATGAATGCTAGTCGATTAGGAATTACGAATATTTATCCACATTTATTAGATGCTAGAAAAATTAATCCTGAAATTCAATATGATAAAATTCTTTGTGATGCCCCCTGCAGTGGTTTAGGGGTAATTAAGCGAAAACCAGAAATTAAATATCATACTTTGACTAATCAAAAATTAGCAAATTTAGTTGAGATTCAAGAACAATTATTAGATAAAGCTTATCAATTGTTAAAACCAGGTGGAATTTTGGTTTATTCTACTTGTACTTTTGGAGGATATGAAAATACTGTTCAAATCCGCAATTTTTTAGCAAAACATCCGGATTTAAAAATTATTGCAACAGAACAAATTTTTGGTTATGAAAATAATACTGATGGATTTTATTATTGTAAAATTAGAAAAAAAGATAAGTAATTATAAAAACTATGTAAAATATATATAAATAAAAGAAGAAAGGAACCACAATTATGAATACGAATGTTAAATTAATTGAAAATCTGTTAGAAGAGTACTTAAAGGCAAATAATTTAACAACACCTAATTTAACAACACCAGTGATGGTTGAAAAACCACGTCAAGAAGGATTTGGTCATTTATCAACCAATTTGGCTTTGTTACTAGCAAAAAAATTAAAAAAGGCACCAAATAAAATTGCTGAAGAAATTATTGCTTTTATTGAAAAAAATAATAAATCATATTTTAAAAAAATTGAAATTGCTGGTGCGGGATTTATTAATTTTACCTTAGCTGATGATCAGTTACATCAAGTTATTAATGAGGTTTTAAAACGAGAAGAAAAATATGGATATTCAGCTCCAAAGAATTTTACTTATAATTTAGAAATTGTTTCAGCTAATCCAACGGGATTTTTACATATTGGTCATGCTCGGAATGGTGCCATTGGTGATAGTGTTGCTCGCATTTTGCGAGCAGCTGGTTATCATGTTCAAACTGAATATTATGTTAATGATGCTGGTAATCAAATAAATACTTTAGCAGTGACGGTTTTTGTTAGTTATTTAAATTTATTGGGTAAAAAAACTGAATTACCTCCTGATGCATATCGTGGCGATATGTATGCTGATGTTGCACAATATTTTGTTGACAATTATCAAGATAAATTTATTAATTTAACTTTTGATAAGGATTATAAAATTAGTGATCCAGAGGTACATGAAATGTTTCGCAAAAAATCAGTTGATTTATTTTTAGATATTATTAAAAAGCAATTAAAATTATTTCGAGTTGATATTGAATATTATTCTTCTGAAGCTGCAATGTACGAGGGAGGAAAAATTGATGCAACATTAGCCCAATATGCTAAATTGGGAAAAACTTATGAACAAGATGGTGCACTATGATTAAAAACAACCGACTTTGGTGATGATAAAGATCGTGTTTTAGTTAAATCAAATGGTGATTTAACTTATATTACTCCTGATTTAGCATCACATAATGAACGTTTAATGCGAAGCAAAGCAGATAAATTGGTTAATTTTTGAGGTGGTGATCATCACGGTTATATTGTACGAATGTTAGCGGGGTTACAGTTATTAGGGTATAAAAAAGACATTTTAGATATTGATATGATTCAAATGGTACTGTTAATTAAAGGTGGTGCTGAATATAAAATGAGTAAACGAAAAGGGACAGCAGTTTGATTAATTGACTTAATTGAAGAAATTGGAGTTGACCCAATTCGTTATATGTTAGCTTCAAAAAGTGCTCAAAGTCATATGGACTTAGATATTGGTATTTTAAAAGAGCATTCTTCAAAAAACCCTGTTTATTATGCACAATATGCAACAGCGCGTTGTAATAGCGTGCTAAAACAAGCCAAAATGAGCAAAATTAATATTACGGATGTTAAAACCTTTGAATTATTAACGTCACAAAAAGAATTAGACCTTTTAAATGAGATTGATTTATTTAATCGTTGCATTGAAGGAGCAGCAAAATTACGTCAACCACATCTTGTCTGTGATTATGTGCAATCTGTTGCGCGGCAATTCCATTCATATTATAATGAATCAAAAGTTATTAATTTAGATAACTTAGAATTAACAAAACAGCGTTTAGTATTTATTAAAGTAATTTATCAAGTTTTATCAAATGCCTTTAATTTATTAGGGGTTAATGTTATTGAACAAATGTAATTATTTAGGTTATGTTATAATCTATAAGACAGAAAGATGGTGCAGGTGTGTTACAAAATAATTGAGATGTTTTTTTATTTAATCCATTAATGTTATTATTGTTATTTGTTTTTTACATATTAATTTTAATAAAAAACATTAAAATTAAACATACTAGTCAGAAGGCATTCTTTATTCAAACGTTTTTATATTGATTTGCATTATCATCAATTATTGGTGATAATTTTGAGTTCCGTGATTTATTCTTTGCCGCATCAATTAATAATATGGAAGGAATTGCCATTATTGCAGCAACTTCCCTTTCTCTTTATGCTTTTTTAGCGATGATTCCTTATGTATTTTTACATAAGGTTTTTTCTCGTATTGGTTGACATTTTTTTCAATATACAATGTTTGGAATATCAATGCTTGGAATTTTTATTTTAATTGTTTATCCTTCCGCACCAACATTAATTAACGCGGCAATTTTTCTTGGTTTTGGAATTATTACAAAGGCTAGTTATTTTTTATCATATAATGAAGCATATGGTCGTAAGTTTTTTCCATTTAAAACAATTAGTTTAGTAGCGCCATTAATGACATTTGCGCTTATTTTTGGTAGTGAGTTTAATAATATTGTTATTACAGCAGGAAGTAATTTAACTAATCAGTTGCAAATAGGAATTATTGGAATTGGTGCAATAATTGCTATTGCGGGTGCAACCATTTTATATGCTTTATTTTCACATAAAGAATTTACATCAACATCATTTACGATTGAACAGCAAAAAATATTTGAACCATTTAAATGGTGAAAAGTATTAATTATCTTTTTTATGGTAATTTTAATTATTATTTTAAAAGAAGTGTCTCAATCAAATATTTATCTTTGATTGTTAGGCCAACGCACATGAGAAAAATACCATGATGTTTGAAAAGTCAACCAATTTGTGTGTTTAAATGAACAATTATTCCTAATTCCACAATTTTTTGGTGCTTATTTAGCTTGTCATTTACTGTATAATAAAATTGGTGTTAAATATTGCTTTGGGTTAGGGTTATTACTATGATTTATTTTCTTTAGTATTACTGCATTTAATCATTCGCCAGAAGCTTACTTAGCATTGCAAGTTATTAATGGATTAGCTTTTGCTATGTGTTTTAATATTATGTTTGCAATGACTTGTGAATGAAAATATCGTTCACCAACAAATAAACCGATTGTAGCACAATTTCAATTATTATGATTTGGATTAGAATTCATTATTAAATTTGTTGATGATGTGATGCGTTATAAAAAGGTTGGTATATTTAAAGAATATGTTTATGGTCAACAATATATTCCCCGTGATAGTTTTGCGATTCAAATTGATAATATTACAACAATTATTTCAACAATTTGTGCCACAATTGTTTTACTTTTATTGTTAATATTTTATTATACTTCAGACATAATTTTAGCTGAATATCGTAATCATTTACGTTTATTAGTTCCGAAAGTTAATCTATTATTACGCGAAAGTTTTATTAGTCGTGTTAAATCAAATATTAATTCTGAAACAAATAACAAGAAAAAAACTTAAATAAAATAATTGTTGTTTTAATAAAAGAATATTTTTAGTATTTTTTTTAAATTATGGTTAAAGGAGATTAGAATGAAAAAAATAATTAAGATTTTAATGGCACTACAAATTGGCACTACTTCTGCTAGTTTTTTAACATCTTGTGTTAAAAAATACCAATATATGTATGATATTTGGGTAATTACTAGTGGTGGGTCAATTAATGATAAATCTTATATTCAATCAGCGTGAGAAGGAGCAAGCAAATATATCGTGTCACAATTTACCCAAGTTTCATCAATGACACAATGACGAGATAGTCCATTGCGAGCTAGCTATTTTGAACCAAATGGTATTATACCAGGTGAATTTAAAGCAGCTTATATTACAGCTAGTATTGCTGGGGCAAAAACGCTAATTTTACCTGGTTTTAGTCATGCCAACACCATTGGTTGAGCAGCAAACTTAGTGGATAATGTTATTTTTATTGATGGTAGTGGTCAGAATGTTCATAAAAATATGGACCCAGACGGTCCATTAGCTGATAATATTGTCGGAATTTTATTTCAAAAAGAAATTGCTGGTTTTTTAGCGGGTCTTGTTACAACAATATGACTTAATTTGCATCAAACAGAATTTCAACAACAGTTAAATATTGCAACTTATGGAGGAATGGATAATCCAGTTGGTGTTTCAAATTATTTATGAGGATTTTTATTATCAGCGGATGTGTTTAATGAAATTATTAAGAACGATGTTAGATATCCTAATTTACATCAATTGATGACAGATATTTTAGCAATAATTAAAAACATAAACCCCAAAATTAATAATTTATTACCAATAAGAAAAGTTCAAGAAGTATTAAATGACAATGAGTCATGGTTTTCACAATCATTTAATCAAGGAGAAGGAAAAGTGATTTCTGATTATTTAATTACTAAAAAAGCAAGTATTATTTTTCCTGTTGCAGGACCACAAACCCAAGATACAATTGACCGAATTAAATATAATAAAACGAAAACAAAAGTTGTTGGAGTTGATACAGCACAATCTCAAATATATGGTGATGAATATATTATTACTAGTGGGTTATTAAATATTACACAAGCAACAGAAGATGCTTTATCTAATATCTATTCAACAACTTGTAGTTATAATAATGTAACTAAACAATGAGATAATAAGCAACTTGATTCTTGTTGAATTAATACTGACCAATCTTCAAAAACAAATTCAAATTGATTAGGGATTGAAAAAACAAAATGGATTAATGATAGTATTATTAATTATATTAATAACGATGCAAAGATTACTAAATTAACAACAACAATTGGGATGATTTATGATCAAATTAAACAAGAGCACTTTACTGATACATTAAAGTTAACTTATCAAAAACAAAATAAAGTAAAAACTAAATTATTAGAGACATTAGAAAAGGGTTTAGGATAAAAATAATATATTTTTTTGCATAAATTTTAAAAAGTATAGTATAATACTCATAGATAGTGTGGTGTTTATATGGAGGGCTTCTTGACAACAAGCATAACAATCTTAGATTTAGACATTCCAGTAATCGGGTTAATTGGTTTTCTACTAGGATTTGCAGCGCTATTATTATTTGTTTATTTTATTATTACTTTTTCTTTATTTCGAAGTAAAAAAAGCAGTAGTAATTGAACGAATATTGTAAAATTAAAACAAGAAACTAGTTTTAAGGAAAACATTGAGTGTTTTGAACAAGAAATTATGCTAGCTAAAAAAATGGGTGATAAAAACTAGCAGTTTCTTTTTTAATACAATGTTATTCACATTTAGGGCAGGTGAAACAAAGCATGAGTTTTTTTAATACGGTTAAATCGTTTATGGTGAAAGATAAACAACATGAGCAACCACCAATGCAATCAGAAAATCGTTTTGGTGATAATTTTAATCCTGAATTAAGAAACCAAAATAATGTTGATTTTAGTCAAAATCAACCCTATCCAAATGGAATGCCTCAAAATCATCTTTCATCAAATCAATACTTTCGTCCAAATGAAGCATATAAACAAAACCAATTAAATAATATGGAAATGTTATATCAAAATAATAATACAATTCGTCCAGCACGAATGAACTTAAGTAACCAATATAATTATTATGCTAATAATCATGACCGCCAGTATCTTGAAGAAGACCGTGAGGTAATGAATGTAAATGCTTCACAAATGCCACCTGATTATGTTGAGCCATATTATAATCATGATGCGGCGCAAAATTATTCGCGTCCAGTTCATCAACAAATTTTTCCACGCCGAATTCAGCAGCATGTAACAAGTTCTAATTATGATCAATATTGGTCAGGACAACAAAATCAAGGGCTATATGACAATGCTGAATTTATGGGATATCAGAACCACCGTGATGGTTATGTTAACGATGATAATATCTATGCAAATCAATATCGTCCTCCTTATCAATCACGTGTTGCATCACCGTATCATCAATCACAAGTTAATGAACAATTTAATCGTTCAGAATTAGCTTATGATAGCAAAGGCGCCTATCGTGGTGCAAATTCAGCACAATATTTTGATGATAATCAAATGATGACAAATTCAATGCCAGTGCCACCATCGTATTATCAAAATGGTCATTTTACTCCATCAGCGCAATTTGACCCACCAGCTTTAACAAACAGTAGGGAAAATAATCGTTATGCTTATCAACCACAGTTATCAGAAAAACAACGTCGTCGTCGTTTTAATAAGGAATATGCTAACTGTTTAATTCCTTTAGAAATTGCTCGTGAGATTCGTTCGGAAAAAGTTCGTACCTTAATTATGATTATTATTGGTTTTCTTGGCACAATGATGACAAGTTTATTTATTGCTTTATATTTTATTTCTCATCAACAAGAATTAGAAGCAATTATGGGAATTAAAGCGAAATATATTCCTCATCCATTTTTGACAATTACTTTTTTGTTAATTTCTCTAGGATTATTGTTTGCTGGTATTTTTGATTTATCACGAGTTCGAATTGAAACAAATAGTTATCTTTCTAATTTAACACGGGGTAATCATACTATTCCGCATTTCTTAATTGATAATTATAAAAAAATGACTGTTCGTAGTATTGTTTTAAATTGATTAGCATTTCCGACTTATTTCTTTGGTGGAATTATTTTAGGAATTTTATACGGTTTTCAACAACATTCAGGTGAAGAGTTTCGGTTTGGTTTTTGAAGTTTAGGCATTGTTGATGATTTAACAGTAGCCATTACAATTACAATTATTATTTTAATCGTAACATTAGGCGTTCATATTGCGAATATTGTTTTAACAAAAAAAAGAAAAGCAAATATTATTGGTTATTATGGATATGAAATTGTTCATCCAGAAGAATTATCAGCTTTAAAGAAAAAAACAAATCGTATTTGTTTAGTAATTTTTATTATTTTCTTAATTATTTTAACACTAGTAATTTCAATTCCATGATTAATTGCTCGTCGTCGTAAACGAAACGGTGATGCATTACTTGGTCGTTGGTTTAACCGAAATTAAATATTGTTTTAAAAATAATTGATAATGTTTTTCTTAATCAAAAGATAAATAATAATTGTTATTGTTTATTATTAAATTATAATGTTAGGAGAAACATTTTTTATATGAAAATAGCATTACATTTTAATAATATGATTTCTTAATCTCTTTTATTTGCAAGATAAATTCTATCTTGCAAATAATTTGTTAAGGGCATGAATGTGCTTTTTTTATTCAATATAATAATAAGTAATAAGTATCTTATTGGAAGAAGGTGGCATATTGATGAAACGGTTATTAACCATTTTTAGTGCTTTTGTGTTAGGCAGTGGTAGTGTGTTTAGGGTGGCTAGTTGTACCGCGCGAGGAAAGCATGAAGGTGATGAAAAAGATGAATTAGATCATAATCAAGATATTGGTATTTTAAATGATATAAAAAAGGAAGTAAAGCAAACTTTTGAAGCGTGGTGGGATACAAAGGCAACAATTGATATTAATGATTATCCGGATCAAATACCATTTGTTGCAGAGTTAGTTGATGAGTTAAAAAAAGAGAATGATGGTTTGACATTGACGGATGAAAGAATTAGTAAATATCGTTTTTTAACACAGTTGCTTACTGGTTTTAAAGTAGAGTTTGCTAATTTGAATCAAAGTTTACGATATCGCTATTCAAATTATTATGTTGATACAATGCCGTTGTTTTTAGATGAGGATAATATTTTATTTACTTTGTATAATATTAATTTTGATAACATCGGGAGGTTATTAAAAGATACTCCACAAGAGGTATTGGGAATTACAGTGCAAGTTAATATTGATTATGAAGTGAGATTTAAAGGATTGCCAGCGAGAGATAAGATTAATGCTCTAGTAGTTATAACTAATGATTTAGATGTTTTAAGTAAGCTTCAGGATAATATTGAGGAGTATTTTACTATGTTTGTTAATAAAGTTTTAAAAGATCAAAAATTTCAAATTAGAGTGAGAAAATATAGTTATGAATGAAATCCTAGCAAGATAATTTGACTCATTGTTAGGGAGGCTTTAAAGAATGAAAATATTTTATTTTTTGGTAGTAATTTATCCGATTATAAAAATAGTTTTTTTATGAATTTAGATTCTATGTTCTTTAAAAAGGATTCTGTTTTAGCATGAGCCGGCAAGGGATATGACCCAATGAAATTAACACCAGAAAATTTGTTAAATTTTTATAAAGAAACATATATTAGACTTCTTGCATAACCTAGTTATTTTAAAATTCCTATAAAATATATTTNAAATANANNTTATAGGAATTTTAAAATAANTAGGTTATGCAANAAGTCNNNTAATAATTCTCATTTTTGAAACTAGTCTATTATGTTGTTTTTGTGNTTTATTTAAAGGTTTTTTCTTTGTTTTCTTTGTAGGTATTAGAACATTATTGTGAATTTTTTGTATTCCTTACTAACCACTTTCGTATTATCAACGGGGTGGGGTTTTTTCTTTTTTTGGGCGTTGGATTGGAGTTTCGGTAGCATCAATAATAATTGTTTTATCAATAAAATAATCATT
>NZ_MQTY02000026.1:0-11898 GCF_016082285.1 Spiroplasma sp. Moj | reverse complement strand
TCATTTTAATCTCCATTCTAATTTAAAGACTAAATCAGTGGTCTAAAATGTATATGGTTTTCACAAATAAAAAATATCATCTTCCTTGTTTTATTGGTATAATATACCTATAATTATTTAGAAACATGGAGGAGACTATGGCATTAAAGTCTTGACTAAAATTTAGTACTATATGATTTTTAGCAGGAATTGTAATTATTATAGCTGGAGCAGTTGTTCCAACATTAAATCAACAAGTAACAGCCTTAAAACAAGAAATTATTAATTCATTAAGTGTTAAAGGATTAAACCCTAATCCATTAGAAACTTTACAGGGAGATAGTGCTTATAATATTTTAAATTTTTTATTATCATATGGTTCTTTTCAAGCAGTTTTTAGTTTAAATGGATTTGCTCTTTTTAAATTTTGAGTAATTGATTTATATATTTTTGTTCCTATTTTTACATTAATTGCAGTTGGAACAGCAATTTTTGTTATTGTCTTACTAACAAATATAACAGCAGCACATTGAAAATGAAATGTTCGTTTATTAGTTGGTAAATGAATGACAAGAATTGGTGGCTTTACTTTATATCTATCCTTATTTTTAGGATTATTTTTCATTGCCATTGCTGATGGTTTTTCTTTTGTACTGCGTGAAAAACTTTATTGATATAATTTAACTAATGGTCAAGGATTGGCAACTTGAATAAACAATGTACAATATCAACCAAATGTGTTTTCAATATTAGGTTTAATAATTAATCAAGATGGCTTAGGAACGCTTTTTGCGCAAGCACCAACAATTATGCAAGCAGGAGAAGTATTAATTATTTTTGTGATGCCCCTTGCTGTTGCTAATGTTGTGATTGGATTATCAATTCGCATTGCAATTGAATTATTATTACCATCATCAGCAGGACACCGTGGTGGATTTGTAACTCATTTTATGCAATGATTAGGATACATTAATATTTCTTCTCGTCGGGAACTTCGTCAACGCTTAGGAAGCAACATTGGAATGATTTTATTAATGATTGGTTTTATTGTAATTATGATTTTCCCTGCCTTCACGTCAACAACGGGGTATGTTAGAGCTAACTGAATTCTTTTAGTAGTTGCAATAGGATTAATGATCATTAGTTTTATTCCCCTTTATTTTATGTTGTTTTGTTTAGCACGTTTACAAGAATTTTCATATAATTTATTAATGTTTGTTCAAATGATAACATGATTAGTAATTGGTTTACTTTGACAAACCTTAATGTGAACAATATTTCGCCAATATTTTCAATATTCAGCCGTTGTGCCAGTAATTACAACTTTCTTCTTTGTTAATATTTTATTAGTTTCGTTTTATTTATTGGTTCGAGGATATCGAAAATAGGCTTTTAGTAAGAACTTCTTTGAAATAAAAAAGTTTTTTTCGTTTGGTATGCTATAATCCTATTAATTAATTATGAAAGAGAAGGGAATATTAAAATGACAAAATTTACAGCAAATGCAATTCGAAGAATGTGGTTAGATTTTTTTCGCAGTAAGGATCATTATGAATTATCTTCAGTATTATTGATTCCTATTGATGATCCGTCATTATTATGAATTAACTCTGGTGTGGCGACGTTAAAGCCATATTTTGATGGGCGAAAAACACCACCATCACCACGCTTGACAAATTCACAAAAATCAATTCGAACTAATGATATTGAAAATGTTGGTTATACAGCACGTCATCATACTTTGTTTGAAATGCTTGGTAATTTTTCAATTGGTGATTACTTTAAAAAAGAAGCAATTATGTATGCTTGAGAATTTTTAACTGATAAAAAATGAATTGGGTTTGATCCTGTCAAATTATATGTCACAATTTATAAAGATGATCAAGAAGCTTATGAAATTTGACGCAATGTAATTGGTTTAAGTGATGAACGAATTATTAAAGGTGATAAGGATACTAATTTTTGAGAAATTGGAACCGGACCATGCGGACCTAATACCGAAATTTTTTATGACCGTGGGGAAAAATATGATCCTGAGCAATTAGGATTAAAGTTATTGCAAGATGATTTAGAAAATGATCGTTATTTGGAAGTTTGAAATATTGTTTTTTCACAATATAATAATAATGGTGATGGGACATATACTGACTTACCACGAAAAAATATTGATACTGGTGCTGGATTAGAACGAATTACTTCAATTATTCAAGAAACACCAACTAATTTTGAAACTGATTTGTTTATGCCAATTATTAAAGCGGTTGAAAAATTAGTAAATGGAAAATATCATTATGATGAAACAGCATTGTTTAACAATGATTCAGAACAATTAAAAATTAATACTGCATTTAAAGTAATTGCTGATCATATTCGGGCAGTTACTTTTGCAATTGCTGATGGTGCTTTTCCGGGGAATAAAGATCGCGGTTATGTTATTCGGCGTTTAATTCGTCGTGCTAGTTTATATGGGAAAAAAATTGATTTAACAGAACCATTTTTATTTAAATTAGTGGGAACAGTAGTTAACATTATGCAAGAATATTATTCTTATCTAGTTGAAAAACAACCAATTGTTGAACAAGCTGTGTTAGATGAAGAAAATAAATTTTTAAGAACATTAGAACAAGGAAACAAACTTTTTAATGAAGTTAAAACAAAATATGGTACGATTTCAAAAGAACATGCCTTTCGTTTATTTGAAAGTTATGGTTTTCCAATTGAATTAATTGAAGAAGAAGCACACGAAGCAGGGATTAGTGTTGATCGTGTTGGTTTTGATGAATTATTAGAAAATACGAAAACAATTTCACGTACTAATCGAAAAGATATTAAAGCAATTCATTTACAAAGCGAACTTTTTACCAAGTTAGATGTTGCTAGTCAATTTGTTGGTTATGAACATGAACAAGTTAATAATACAGAAATTGTCTTTATGTTTGCTGATGATAAACCAGTCACAAAATTAACTAATACAACAGGATATATCATTTTAAAAGAGACACCATTTTATGCTGAAAAAGGGGGACAAGCTGCGGATCACGGATTAATTTTAAAAGACAATACGACAGCTTATGTTCTTGATGTACAACAAGGGCCAAATAAACAGCATTTACATTTTGTCAAAGTTGAAGGGACACTTAAGATTGGAGATTCGGTCAATGCGTCAATTGACAGTGATCGTCGTTTTTATACGCGGAAAAATCATTCAGGAACACATTTAATTCATGCTGCTTTACGAGAAGTGTTAGGAAACCATGTTATGCAAACTGGTTCTTATAACGATGATGAATGTTTACGAATTGACATTACACATAATCAAGCAATTACACCAGCGGAAATTACAGATGTAGAAGCTTCTGTTACAAAAGCAATTAAGGCTGCAATTCCTTGTGAAGTTATTTATACTGATATGCAAACAGCATTAGATGTGCATCATGCTTTAGCTTTTTTTACAGAAAAATATGATGCTGAGGTTCGAATTGTTAAATTTGGTACTTATTCTTGTGAACTTTGTGGAGGAACCCATGTGACTAATTCACAAGATGTTGAAGATTTACTAGTAACTGGTTTGGAATCAAAAGGAGTTGGAACATTTCGAATTCATGCTATTACCTCAAATAAAACAATTGCTAGTTATCTAAATGAACAATTTTTAAAAGAAAAAACTAAAGCAATTAATTATTTTGATAAGTATAATCAAGGTAAAAAAGCATTACTTGACCAACGTTTAGAGCAAACTTGAGAACAAATTAGTAATTTAACTGTTTCAAAAACAAACTGAAAACAGTTAAAAGAGTTAGTAGCACAATTTAAAGAAGATTTTAAACATTGACAAAAACAATATGATAATATTTTAATTCAACAATTTGTCAAACAATATAATACCTTGTTACCACAAACTAAAAATGGAATTAATGTTTTAACTCATCAATTTACAGCAAAAGTTGATATTAATGCTTTAAAAGTGTTAATTGATGATTATAAAGTTCGATATCAAAACTTACTAATTTTTTTCGTTGATGTTAGTGATGAAAAACAAGCCACATTAATTGTTGGTGTTAGTGATGATTTACACGATCGTTATCAAGCTGGAAAAATTATTCAACAATTAAATCCATTATTAGGTGGTAAAGGTGGCGGCAATAATAGTGTTGCTCAAAGTGGTTTTAACAATAAAGACAAAATTTTACTTGTTAAATTATTTGCTGACCCGCTAGAATTTTTAAAACATCATGGCTAAGTATTATTTAGGAGTTGATGTTGGTAGTAAAACTCTAGGCTTAGCAACAAGTCGGGGACTGATTGCGACTGGGTATGGTGTTTATCGCTTTCCAGAAAATGATTTTGCACAAGCAGCGCAATATTTAGCGGAGTTAATTACAACAAACCAATTTAGTGATATTATTATTGGCTATCCCAAAAATATGAATAATACAATTGGACCTCGTGCTTTAATGGTTAATGATTTTGTTGATATTTTAAAACCATTATTAGAAGCAACGATAACAATTCACTTAGTTGATGAACGGTTAACAACACGTCAAGCTCATCAAATAATGTTAGAAGCAAGTCTTTCGCGCCAAAAACGAAAACAAAAAAAAGATAGTTTAGCAGCGCAATTAATTTTAGAAGCATATTTACAACAGAAATAAAAGAGTCATTCTCTTTTATTTTTTTAATATTTAATTATACAAATATTGATATCAAAAGCAAGAAAAAATGATATAATTTTAGAAGAAGAATTTATTGACGGTTATAATTTAAAAATTTGAGGTAAAATGATGGCTAGTAAGAAATTGAATGAAACAAAACAATTACAAGAAGTTAATAATAATTTAAAAATAAATGTTAATGAAACAATGCTTATTAAAATGTTAACTAAGTCTTGGAAAAAGTCAGAACCATTTTTAAAGTTAATGGAAGAATATCAAAATTTGAATTCAAATAGTGCAATTGATTGAAATCAACGTTATGAAAAAGAATATGAAAAATTTGTTAAATTATTATTAGGAGAAAATGCACAATTTAAAAAAACCTCAAGTAAAAAATCATCATTATTTAAAAAAGAATTGGCAAAAAATGCAACGAGTAGCAAGAAAACAATGGGACTAAATCCTAGTCAGTTAAGATTATTGTCAAAACGAAAATTATCGCGAGTTGAAGACTTATTTCCATCGCGAGTTGTTCGTGGTTATCAAGCATCACAAGAAGCAATTGAATCAGAGATAAAACAACCACGTCAAGCTTTTTTAAATAATAATGAATCTGTTTTAGCAAGTTTGCCAACCGAACAAGTTGTTAAGAATGAACTAACCTTAGATGAGAATATAAAGTCTGATAAAGTATTTCCTTCATCAGAAGAAACTGAAAATATTATTAGTAAGTTAAATCTAAATCAGCAACGATTAATCCGACAACGCAATGAACATTATGGACGATTTCAAAGTCAAACACAAGGTTCAAAAAATGACAGTCAAAACGAGGAAACAATTGAATCATTAAAAGGATTTAATGAACAAGTGAAAGAACATGCAAATAATTGAGGATTAAATCAAAATCAATTACAATTGTTATCACGACGAGATAATACTAAACATGATTTTAATCCATATTCAAATCGAGCGCGAGAAGGTTATCATCCAGAAGAAGATTATTCTTTATCAAATCGGGATCTTAAATCACGGTCATTAGATGAAATTAAAGATCAAATGAATTTAAGTAAAAATCAATTAGAATTGTTGTCACGTCGGAATTCACATCATTCAGAGTGAAAACAAAATATGCAGCAAATCACACATAAAAAAGATAAAAATGAGACACCAATTGTGATTAATCCGGAACATGTTATTAAAAAACGTGATCAAATGGTCAAAGAATCATTATCCCGTAGTTTAGGAAAAACTAAGAAACAAATTGGTGGTAAATATATTCGTAATTTTATAAAAGAAGAACCAAAACGAAAACAAATTTTTAAAACTGATCTTTATTTAGAACCTGATATTACTAGACAAATTAATCCATTAATGATAAAACCATCAAAGAAGATTAAGTCAAAATTATCAGTAGAAAAAAATGAAGCAATTGTGCCAAATTTAACTTTCACAAATGCAATTAGTAGTAAGCAAAAGCAACCATTCTTGAATGGAGCTAGTCAAAATAGTGTACTTACTAAAACAATAGGGGCTAGCAATAATCAAATATTAATTGAAAAAACACAAAAAAATAAAAATGATTATATTTCAATTATTGATCCTAAAAAACGTCCTAATTTAAAAAAGTTAAAATATGGTAATGATTATGAAAAAAATAATGATAAAGTTTCTAATTTAAAAATAACAAAAAAACAATCTAATTTAATAGCAGAAGTAAATAATCAAACATTTATTCCTACTAAAAGAAAAGACACAGATTTGACTTTATATACACAGAAAGAATTAAAAGATTATCAAATTGATTATGCTGATTCGACAAAAACACCTGATTTAACAGTTGATTTAACGGAAAATCAATACACTTATGCAGGATATCATCCTCGTGAAATTCGTGAAATTCATCGGCGTCAGTTAGAACAACTTCATCAACGTTTATTAAAAGAAAAATTAATTCAAAAAAATATGCGTAAAGAACGGCGTTATCAAAAAAAACTTAATAATAAAAAAGTAAAACCTAAACCATTACCACAGATTTTAATTGAAAAATATCGTGCTGAAGGAAAAAAGGTTATTGATGGCTTTTTAGTTGAAAACTCTAATAATGAAAAGAGTGAAACAATAAGTAGTAACAATAAAGTGGTGAAGAATTAACAATGGAAAATAAAAAAATCACAACAGCCGAATTAATTCGTAAATATTTTGATGAAGTTGTGACATCAAGTGGCATTGATCCTCAGAAAAGACCTGATGTGGCTTTACAATGAGCGCGAGAGAAAGAATTATGAGCGCAAGAGGCAGATGCTATTGTTCAAAAACAATTATTACAAGCATTAGCAAATAATAATAAAATTCAAATACAACAAGTACAACGTCAACAAGAGTTAGCGCTTCGTGATTTACAACAAATTAGATTAAATGAATTAAAAAAACGAGAAGAATATTTGGCTACATTATCAAAACCAGTTAAATTACCAAAGATAAATAAAAAAATATTAAATAGTGAAGTTACTGGATTAGAATTGCAAGCAAAGCCAGTATTTAAAAATAGAAATGACATTAATAAAATTTCAACAGCAGAAGATAATTATGGCACTATTTTTATGCGAGAAATTGGTCGTGCATTGTTAGATGAATATAATATGTATCATCAACCACAAGAACAAGAATCTTCGCTGCTATCAACTGAAAAATCAATAAAAAGTAAGAGACAGCGTTATCTTCACAAAAAAGGCCCAAAATCACGCTGATAATCTTTAAGTTAAAAAAAGATATATTATTATAAATAATTTATTAAAAAAAGCAAAATTTTTAGTAAAAAAACTTTAAAAAAGTGCAAAAATTTTATATAGTATATGTAAGTATCAAAAAACGAGAAAATAGATAAAAGAGGAATAGAAAATGGCAAAAGAAAAAGACTCAGAATCTGTCGTAACTTCTCGTGTCAATTATGGAAACATTATTGATTATGATCGAGATACAACAGAACTAATGGATAAAAAATTAACGCCAGCAACAATCAAGGTTTTATTGGGACAATTAGATGAAAATAGCGCCGAATACCAAGCGTTAAAACAAAAATATGTTAACGAAGTTGTTGGAACTAAAAAAACAGGTGTTATTCGTTTAAAGGATAAAAAAAGAAATACTTGAGAAGAGCAAAGAGCTAAAAGTAAATTTATTGATTATAGTTATCGGGTTGAAAAAGAAATTCCTGTTTTGCAAAGATTAAAAAATCATAAAGCAAAACAAGCAGTTAGTAAGAAAGCAGGGTCAAAATCAAAGCCTTTCTTACCACAATTTTCACCAGTAATGTCATTATCAGAAGAAATAACAATTACTACCGAGCAAACGAGTATGCCAAAGAAAATGTCTGTTAAAAATGCCAATTCTAAAACAGAAAATTTAATGAAACCGCCATCAAAAGATAGTGAGCACATTAATGACCAGTTTTCTACTTTCTCAACCTGAAATCATTTTGATGCTAATCAGGTTAAAAATAAATTAGAATTATCAAACTCGTTTGAAGACGAACCTAAAACAATTATTTGTCGAAAAGAAACAGAAGAAGTAACAACAATTCGTCGTGATTTACGGCCAATCTTGGCACAACAAATTTCTCAAATTAAACGGAATGGTTTATCAATTGTTGATTTTGTTGTTGATCCAAATGATAAAATTGAAATTGAAAAAGGAGATGAAGAAATTCTTGTTCGTTTAATTAAACAATCACCAGTTGAAATTAGTTTAAATGAATTTGCTGAAAAAGATATTACTCCGCCAAAACCAAAGCCAGTTAAAATAATTCGGACAGCAGAAGATCCATTATCAATTGAAGAACGATTAATTTTACGATTAGAAAATAAAAGTCGTTTTCAGAAATTTACTGATGCAGAGCAAACGCAATTAGAACAATTAAAAGCAACTTTTGCTGCAAAACTAAATTATAAACAAAGAAAAAAAGATCGAGAAACTGCAAGAGCAAAGAAAGCGATTAATAATCAAACAAACAAAGTAATAAGTGATGAACAAGAATTATTGTTTGATGAAGATCTTTACAAAAAAACAAATTATAATCATCGTTATGATGAAACAAAACGGCCAAATATTGAAGAACGATTAGTTTATGATCAAAAAATGACGGAATATTTATTTGAAGTTCGACGTCAATATGAACAAGGATATAATCGTCAAATTTCTCAAGAATTAGCTGATTTTAATCGAGCTATTAACTTATCACGAGCAATTAAAACTAATGATGAAGAATTAAACGATGCAATTTTAAAAAACCGTAGTGAATCAATTTCCCTATTACGTAAGCATGTTATGCTATTAAACCAAAAGCAATATGCTGAAATTAAATTGCTAAATAAACAAGTGCTTAAATATAAAGATACAAAAGGAAACCTTGAAGAGTTTATTAAACGTCAAATGGAATTCCGATGGTTATTAAGAATTCGCGATGAAGTTAAAGAAAATCGGCAACTTTTAATTGAATCATTACGAGTGCAAGCAAAACTAATGCAAGACGCACGTAGTAGAAAATAGTGTATTAATTATTAATTATCACCTCGTTAAGTATTAACCAAATATTTATAAACCTTAAGGAGATAGGAGGTAACGAGAAATGATAAGAGATATAAAAACAGGGCATCTTTTTTTACGTAATGGAAAAAACATTTGCATTGATTGGATGGACCCCAATGAAATGTTTTTTGCAGGTAATTCACAAGATAAAAATCATTTTCTTAGTTATAATGTTTATACTGAAGATAATGTTACAGAAGCATGTAATAAAAAAGAATATATTTTATTAAGAAATGCTAAATTACATGGGAAATTACTGTATTTACATGCAAAAGAAATTAGATTTTTAAAGTTGGCAGAAATTAAAGCCCCATTATTAGTAGATGGGATTCATGTTCGGGTACAAGAAAAAATCTTTGATTATCAAGAACCTTTAGCACGGCGATATAATGAAGAATTAGTTGAAAAATTAACAGAAGAAGATGAAATTCAATATCGATATGCGTATCAAAAACGAACTAATCATTTTTGACATCGTAAGAAACCATAGGTTTATTTTTTACTTAATTTAAAGAAGGAGAAAATAAGATGTTAACATTTAAAAAACGACGTTATTTAGTTAAAATTCGACAGCAGCTTGGTTTACCACCGTTGAATTGAAAACAAGAGTTATATTCTGAGCAATATCATGGCTTTGATAAGATTATTGAACGATATGTTCGGACTGTTAATTATATGTGATATTTTAAAAATGTTGCTTTTTATGATGATTTTAGCCGTATTACATATTATTTTCCACGCTTAATTTTAACGCGAAAAAATCTTTATTTTTTAAAAATCAAAACATTATCTGAACCAGTAACAACAACATTAACAACCCCAATGTGAGAGCAAAGGAAAGGTTTAATTACTTCGCCAATTGTAACACAACAATTTATGATTAATCGGATGGTTAAATTACTTGATGCAAAACAATTTTTACGTACTGTTATAATTAATTTGGTTGTGATTAATAGTAAAGAACCATTTATTGTTACTGACTTGGTGCCTTATAATAATATTCAAATAATTAATCAGCAAGAAATGCATTGAAGTGATATAATAAAACATATTGAAAAAAACGATGATTTAACGATTGATCTTTTTGCCGATGAAACAATTTTAATGTTACATCATTTGTTAAGCGAGCATAGTCATCGCCATAATTATCGGTTACAAAAAAGTAGTTTATTTTGTTTATATCATTATATTTAAAGGAGTATGTCACGTGTCAAAACGCCAAGAACGCATTAATATTATTAATTTGTTATATCGTCACTTTGTTTTACAACATGATGTTTTAACAACAAAACAAGAAGCATATGATTTCTCACAAATGGTAACAACTTCTACGGAAACAATTCAAGTTGAGGAAATATTAGCAAATCTATCAGATATTATTGCGAAAATTAATCAACATTTAAAACCAGGATGAAATTTTGCTCGCTTAAGTAATTATCATAAGGCTGTTTTAGTATATGGAGTTTATGAAATTTGTTATCAACAATTAGCAAAGGCAATTGTCATTAATGAAAGTTTAGAAATTTTAAAATTATATGGAGAAGATACTGATTTTAGTTACATTAATTCAGTCTTAGATCAAGTTTAATTTCTAAAATATAAGAATTAGTTCATACAAATAAAAATGGATATTTATATCCTTTTTTTATTTTTTTTGGTAAAATGTTCTGAGCGTATTTATTAATTAAAACTGAATAAATATAGCTAGGAAAGGGGTAACCTATGAAACAAGTAGTTATAAAGGAACGCAAAGCAATTGATTCAACAAAACCACTAGTAGAAATAGTTGATGTTACAAAAAAATATAAAAATAAAGTTGCTTTGAATAACGTTAATTTAGTGATTAATCCAGGTGATCGCATTGGGGTAATTGGAGCCAATGAAAGTGGTAAATCAACATTAAGTGAAATTATTGGTGGAATTCGCCAACCAACAAGTGGTAAAGTCCATCGACAAGAAAATTTAACAATTGGTTTACAATTCCAAGAATCAAAATATCCAATTGGGATTTCAGTAATGGATATTGATTAAATACTATTTAAATACCTTTAATATTCCAATTAAAGATGTGCATTTACGTGAATTGTTACGAACATATCAATTAATTGGAATGGAAAATAAATTTGTTGAAGATCTTTCTGGCGGCCAACAACAACGATTAAATATTTTATTATCAGTAATCCATGACCTAGACTTAGTTATTTTAGATGAAATTTCAACTGGGTTAGATATTGAAGTTCGATCAGAAATTTTTCACTTTTTACAAGAGAATATTGTTGATAAAGGAAAAGCGATGTTTTTAGTAACACATATGATGAGTGAAGTTGAAGAGTTTTGTGAAAAATATATTTATGTTCACAATGGTCAAATTAAAGAAGCTGGTCAAGTCAAAGACATTGTCGCAAAATATGGTTCAGTGCATAATTTTACGTGACAAATGTTAGAGAAAAATAAAAAAGCTGATTTAGAACAACAATATCAAGCTGTAGTTAAAAAAGCAAAAACAAATTCACGGGTTAATAAAGTTGATAAATGGATTTGCTTTTAAGCAATGTAAAGTAAAGATGCAAATAGGACAATTCACCCTTATTAAGTCAATAATATATTTTTTATTAAAAATTGCAACTATTTTTTCAAAAAAAAATAATTTTTTTAAATTATGTAGTTATTTCAGCACCACGAA
>NZ_MQTY02000025.1:0-12012 GCF_016082285.1 Spiroplasma sp. Moj | reverse complement strand
TTTCTGACATAAATTAAAATAATTAATGACATTTTGATAAATATAATTTATTTCTTTTGTAAGTTTTTGTTGTAAATATCATTTTTTTATTTTTCGTTGTAATGAATATAATTCATTTTCAGTTGGAATGCTTATTACCATATACTTTTTCATTTTAATCTCCATTCTAATTTAAAGACTAAATCAGTGGTCTAAAATGTATATGGTTTTCACATATTTATTGTGGTTTGATGTTGACCTTGCACTTATCACCACTATCGCTTAGTTATAATGAACCAGCGCCGATTTACATTTTTCCTCATACACTATTTCAGTACCTGCCTCGGCCGGCTGTAGAAAATGAATTATAAACAATTAATTTAGTACTTAATTATTAACAAATAACCGTTCCACCCTACATTAAGTTGTTTTATAAAATTTAAGTTTTAAAAACCCAGTTTCTCAATCAAATATAATTTTTGAATTTTCTAGTTTTTGATAAAATTGCTTTTGCTTTCAATTTTTAGTTTGATTTAATAAATCTTTGTGTTTTTCACAAGTTCATAAAACTTTATTTGATAAAAATTCTTGGGTAATTAATGATATTACTTTATAACAATCATTAACATCACATATTTGTTGTTGTTGAATTATCATTACCTCACTTTCAAATTATTTTTTAGAGTTAATTTTTAAATAAAAAAATCAACCCAATAAGGGTTGGTTGATTTTTTTTGTCCTATTTCATCGTTTATTCTACACAATGAAATAATTGCTTTTGATGAAGATGAAAAATAATCCTTCTAGAAAGATTATCTTTTTGTTAAATTAAAATGTTCTTTTAAAAATTGAGTGTAAGTAGTCGCTGGAAGCAGTTTTTTATATTTACGTGCTAGCGCTTTAACATCTTCACTAGCCCCTAAGGGAAACGATAAATGATATTTTGTTGCAAGTTCATTAATTTTAATTAGAAAGGCGGCACGACTTAAAATCGCGCTACAAGCAATGGCTAATGATTTTTCTTCTCCTTTAGTAATAAAAACAAGGTTATCTTTGATAATTGTACTTGTTTTAGTTTTTTGTAAATATTCAAAATATTTTGTTTGGTTAACAAATTGGTCAATAAAAATTGTTTTATTATTCAACTGATGTTTTGCTAATAATTGGACTAAAGCTTGATTATGCGCTAAGGTTTTAATAATATGAGCGTTTTGATATTTAGCATATCATTTGTTATAAAGTTCATTATTAATAATAATAGTAACACTTTTGACCATTTTTTTAATTATTGGGGCTAAACTTAAAATCTGCTGTTTTGTCATCTTTTTACTATCCTTAATTGGTAACTTTGCTAATTCATTAAAAGTTGCAAGCGTAAGATAAGAAGCAGTAACAACTAGCGGGCCAAAAATATCGCCAACACCAACTTCATCGTTACCAATCACATCTTTTTGAAAATATGTCATTGGAATAGAAACATTTTTATTTGGTAAAGGACTCATTAAGGTTGGAAAAAAACGTTTTGCTTCTTTTTCAGCTTGATAGCCTTGAAATAAAACACTATTTGTTTTATAAATTGTAATAATAATCCCATTTTTATTAAAAACATTAGTTTTATTGGAATCTGTATTATGAATTGCATAATTTTGATAAGTAGTAATAATTGCTTTAATAATTGTGGAATCAACTTTCTTAAAACTGATATTATTCATATGATGGCTCTCATTATTTTCTTTTATAAAATTATTATATCGTTTTTCAACCTTTTTTGTTAAAATATTAGTAAGTTATCAAACGGAGGAAAAAATTATGATTAAAAATGTTGGTATTGATATTATTCAAAATAAACGAATTAAATTATCGACAGCATTCATTCAAAAAGTATTAAGTCCAGCTGAAATAAAACAATATGCAACTTTTTTTGATAAAAATGCTCAACGACAATTTTTAGCAGGACGATGAGCGGTAAAAGAAGCTTTAGTTAAAGCATTAGAAAGTAAGTTAATTTTAAACCAAGTAAC
This sequence comes from Spiroplasma sp. Moj, assembly GCF_016082285.1. Classification (NCBI taxonomy): domain Bacteria; kingdom Bacillati; phylum Mycoplasmatota; class Mollicutes; order Entomoplasmatales; family Spiroplasmataceae; genus Spiroplasma; species Spiroplasma sp. Moj. The sequence goes on along the minus strand of NZ_MQTY02000025.1, from coordinate 10,012 downwards.
AATTTGTTTAAAAGATGATAATAACCTTCATGTTGAAGGACTTTCATTAGAACAAAATGAACTTGTTCATGTTTCAATTAGTCATGAGCGAGAGTATAGCGTTGGCTTTGCCATTTTTTCAACTTTTTAATAATTGTTTTTCTTTTTTTTCTGCAAAAGTAGAGTATAATGATAGTGGAGAAATTTACAAAAAGGGGGAGAAAACATTAATGAATTATTCATTTGATGATATTTTATTTAAAGACTTTTGTAGCAACCCTTTTATTCGTCAATGAATTCTTGAAAATAGATATGTCAGTGATAGTGTCTTTAAGTTCTTTTTATGAATGTTTATTTTTGCTGCCTTTTTTTTATTTACAATTCTTTCATCATGAACTTTTTTACATTATAAAAGTAAAAAAATTAGTGCTTCACGTAGTTTACTAAATTGTGTTTCAATTATTGGGGGAATTAGTACCTTTTTCTTTAGTAAATTAATTTGAAATTTAGTGTTAGTACCAGATTATTCAATTGATCCAAGTTATTATCGAATATTATTAACAGGATATTCATATGTACAATTAACGATTACCCTAGCTATGATTTTCAATAGTCGGCGTTTAATTTCACTTTTGTTATATATTGTTTATGCTTCACCATTTGTTATTATTGGACCAGTTATTCTTAATAATTTTAATGATGTAAATCTTCGTTATGATAAAGAATTATTTATTATTTTAACTATTTTAGTAATAACGATTTTTATTGCTAGTTTACAATTATGTGGTCTTTTAACCCGTCAAGATGAAAAATGCAATGTTATTCGTTTTGCTATTATTTTAATTCTTTTCAATATTATTAATAATACTTCAAAATTATTAATTCCAATAATATTGGAAGAAAATATTAAATTGCGTCAATTGTTCCAACAAATTTATTCTATTACAACATTAATTGTCGATTTATTTGCCTTATTTATTTTGGTATTATATTTGCAGCAAATGTTAACTCGCTCAAGAGATGAGATTCATCAAATTGAAAATTTAGATTTAATTAAAATTTTAACATTGCAACAACTTAATCCAAATTTACCATTAATTAATTTTTCAAAGGAAGAAATTAATCCGAACCATTGGACATTAAAAATGTTGAATTAAAAATATTTGTTTTTGATTTACTTATTTTTAATTTATTAAAAATTATGAAACCTTGAAAAACAAACAATTTTTAATTAAAACACAATAATAGAAGAATGAACAGAATTCAAATGAACAGCCAAAAATGTTATTTATCAAAGATAAATAACATTTTTATTTGTTTGTTTAAAACAAAATATGTTATAATTTTATTGTTTGTATTCAATAAAATTAATGATATACAATACACATTTATAGATTCATTTGCCCAGTGCTATTTGTTTTAATAAGATAGTGGTAAATGTTAGAAATAAATGGATGTTTTAACGAAAAGGAGAATTAAATAGAAATATGGCAAAAGAATTAACAAGAGAAATGTTATGAGAAGCTGGTGCTCAATTTGGGCATCAAACAAAACGATGAAATCCAAAAATGAAACCATACATTTATGGTGAAAAGAATAAGATTCACATTATTGATCTACAACAAACATTATGAAGATTAGAAGATGTTAAAAAATTAATGGCAAGTATTGCTGCACGTAAGGGAAAAATCTTATTTGTTGGAACAAAAAAACAAGCCAAGTGGATTGTTAAGGATGCAGCGGAACGTTGCGAATGTTTTTATGTTAATCAACGTTGATTAGGTGGAACATTAACAAACTTAAAAACAATTCATTTACGTGTTAAAAGATTATGAAATATTGAACGCCAAGAAAAAAATGGGGAATTAAAATTATTACCAAAAAAAGAACAAATGTTAATTAAAAAAGAAAAAGATAAATTAGAAAAATTCTTAGGTGGAATTAAAGGAATGAAAGAATTACCACAAGCATTATTTGTGGTTGATCCAAAAGAGGAACATATTGCCGTTCGGGAAGCACGCAAATTACGAATTCCAGTGATTGCTATTTGTGATACAAATGTTGACCCTGACCCAATTGACTATATTATTCCAGCAAATGATGATACTTCACGCTCAATTGCAATTATTACTCATCATATTGCTGATTTATATGGTGATGCAATGGTAATTAAAATGCCAGAACCTCAATTTAAACCAAATGAATTTACGCGCCGTGATGGTGATGACAATCGTAATTCACGTGGTGGGCAATATGATAATCGAAGAATGAGTGGAAGAAATGAACGTGGAAAAGAAACATATTCGGCACACAAAGTACAACCTTCAAGAAAAGAAGAGGCACCTGCTGTAGCAGAACCTGTTGCAGTTAAAGAAGAACCAGTTCCAGTTCCACCACCAAGTTTTAATTTCGATACAATTAATGTAGTTGATAATGATTTAGAAAAAACATTATCAAAATTAAAAGTTGATGAATTAGAAATTCTTAGTGAAGGATTTGCCTTACCAAAAGCAAAAAAAGCTGAAATGGTTAGTGAATTAAGTAAACATTTAACAGTTGTTGATAATAAAATAGTAAAAAAATAACATAAAAATTAAATTGTATTAACTGGTTAGTTTCAATACAAGCACCCTTAAATTTGAAAGGAGAATTAGAATGGCAGTTACTGCACAATTAGTAAAAGAATTAAGAGATAGAACAGGAGTCGGAATGCTAGATTGTAAAAAAGCATTAGAAGCTACTGATGGAAAGATTGAAGAAGCAATTACATGGTTGCGTGAAAAAGGAATTACCAAAGCGGCCAAAAAATCTGATCGAGTTGCTGCTGAAGGATTAGTTGGTTTAGTAACTAAAGGTGATAAAACAGTTATTTTCGAAGTTAATTCAGAAACCGATTTTGTTGCAAAAAATAAGCAATTTTTAGATTTAATGGCAACCGTAGGAGAAACTTTAATTAATAATGAACCGAAAACTGTGGAAGATGCATTAAAAATATCAGTTAATGGTGAATCATTAGAAACTGTTATTGTTCATGCTATTGCAACAATTGGTGAAAAGATTACCTTACGTCGTTTTAAAATAATTCATTTAAAAGCAGATCAATCAATCGGATTTTATTTACATTCTAATAATCGCATTGCAACTGTTTTAACTTTTAGTGGTAAAATTGATGAAACAATTGGAAAACAATTAGCAATGCATGTTTCGGCAATGCGTCCAAAATTTATTTCACGTGATGATATTTCAACGGATTTTTTAAATAGTGAAAAAGCAATTTTAACGGCTGAAGCAAAAAATGATCCAAAAAATGCTGGAAAACCAGATAATATTTTAGAAAAAATGGTTGAAGGGCGTTTAAATAAACAATTAGCAGAAATATCATTTTTAGACCAAGTTTTTGTTGTTAATCCTGATCAAAAAATTAGTGATGTTATAAAAGCAAATAATGTTCATGTTGTTGATATGATTCGTTATGAAGTTGGCGAAGGAATTGAAAAAGAAGAAATTGATTTTGCTTCAGAAGTAATGGCACAAGTTCGCAAATAAGAATCATTGTGATAGAAAGGAAAGCCTAAAAATGGAAAATACTGAAAAAGGAACAATAATTGCAATCTCGATGGCAGCATTTTTATTTGTTGCAGTTAGTTTATCAATTATTGGTTATTTAATTAGTTTTACAAAACGAGAATTTAAAGCACGTTTTATTAATAAAAAAATTTTAATTATTTTATTTACAGTGTTAGGAATTAATTTACCAGTTGTTATTCTTGGATTTTTATTCCAGTTTGTTATTGATTTCTCAACAACTGCACCATTAATTATTATGATTGTGTTAGTTTTTGGCTTGACAGTTGGGGTAGGAGTTTATATTTTCTTATTTTTACAACTAATTGCTGTTGGAATTGATGAAAAGGAAATTGCTTTTTTAGGGGAGCGAATTTTAATTCGAAAAATTACTCGTGTTGAACGCAATGATAAAACAAATCAATTAGTAATTTATCATACCGAAGGAACCCGTAGTAAAAAGAAATGTCGTTTTTCATTAGCAAGTCAAGCAGGGCAATTTATGATTAATAATGTTAATTTATTAAATCAAGAAATTATGCCATTTGTTCCAGAACAGACCAAACCAGAATTAAAAGTTAGTGAACAACAAGTAAGCGAAGAACCGGTTTCTGAATCAAAAGAAGCTAAAAATACAGAAAAAGATTAAACAATTTATTTGAAAAATTTTTTTCTTTTAAGAAATATTTATTGTCTTTAAAAATATTTATTGTATAATTGCTTCTATAAGGGAAATAAAAAGAAAGATATAAATTGTATAAAGTAGGGTTAGAAGCAATTAATAATTATTATTAATACTATTTTTCTCTTATATATTCAATGTAATTTTAATTACATTTGCTTTTATAAAAACACTACTTAATAGAGAAAGGAAATATAAGAAATGAAGAGACTTTTATCGATTTTAGCAGTTTTTGGTGTATCAGCTGTAGGGACAACATCAGTAATCGCATGTAACAAAACTGAAAGTAACAACTTATCAAGAGTTAAAACAATTGCAGCACCTGTAACTGTAGAGCCAAAAAATGCAAAAATTAATGATATTAGAAAAGCATTAGATCCTAATGTTTTAAAAGCAGTACAAGGTGTTGTAAAAACAGCAAAAGCAACTGACTTTTTATATGAACTTTATGCAGACAACAAAGGTAAAACATTAGAAGAGACTGTTAATTTAGAAGCAGGTAAAGTTGATGTATATGTTCAAATTACTCCAGCAAAAGATAAAACCGTTGTTATTGGTAAATCAGGATATATTAAAGTAACTTTACCAAAATATGGTGAAGTAACAAAAGCAGATATTTCAGATGTAACAGTGCCTGATCAAACTGTAGAAATTACAGTAGACAATCAACAAAAAGTTACAGAAAATGAATTAGAAGCAGTTAATAAAAATACAGCTCTTGCACAAGCTGTTTTAGATGCTATACAAGCGAAAGCACCAGGTGTAGAAAAAAGTGAATTTGAAATTACAAATACTGGTGAAACGGGAGACTATTCAGCAGAGAAAACTGTTGAAGTAACAGTTAAAGCAAAGGATAGTTCAGCAAAAATTACTGGTCAATTTAGATTCAATGCAAAAGTAACAGTTAAAGTAGGTGAATAAGAATTACTTTTTCTTATTTGGAACAAAATAAAAAAACACTTACAAAGTGTTTTTTTATGCTTTTTAGTTAAAAAAATCTTTACAATCGTAGAATATCAACTAAAATTAATATAAACAAGATGAAAAAAACAAAAGAGAAGGAGAAAAAGCATGCTTAAAAAAATTGGAATTTTAACATCTGGTGGTGATTCACAAGGAATGAATGCGGCAATTGCAGGGGTTATTAAAACAGCACATGCTAAAGGATTAGAAACATATATTATTCGTGATGGTTATTTAGGATTAATTAATAATTGAATGGAAGTTGTTGATAATAATTTTGCGGATAGTATTATGCGTTTAGGGGGGACTGTGATTGGTAGTGCACGCTTACCGGAATTTAAAGACCCAAAGGTACGAGAAAAAGCTGTTGCTAATTTAAAAAAACAAGGAATTGCAGCATTAGTAGTTATTGGTGGTGATGGAAGTTATCAAGGAGCGCAACGGTTAACAGAGATGGGAATTAATTGTATTGCTTTACCAGGAACAATTGATAATGATATCACTTCATCGGATTATACGATTGGTTTTGATACTGCCATTAATATTGTTGTTGAAGCAATTGATCGCTTGCGTGATACAATGCAATCACATAATCGTTGTTCAATTGTGGAAGTAATGGGTCATGCCTGTGGTGATATTGCTTTATATGCTGGAATTGCTGGTGGAGCAGATATTATTTCAATTAACGAAGCTGATTTATCTGAGACAGAAATTGCTGAACGGGTTGCAACATTACATCAAACACAAAAACGAAGTGTTATTGTTGTTGTTAGTGAAATGATTTATCCCGATGTGCATAAATTAGCAAAATTAGTTGAAAGTAAAAGTGGTTATATTACCCGTGCAACAGTTTTAGGACATATCCAACGAGGTGGTAATCCAACGGCAATGGAGCGTTATCGTGCTTTTCAAATGGCACAATTTGCTGTTGAACAAATTATTGCGGGAGCAGGTGGTTTAGCAATTGGCAATCACGATGATCAAATTATTGCTCGTCCAATTATGGAAGCATTAAGTATTCCACGACCATCACGGAAAGAAATTTGAGCTAAATTTGATGAATTAAATCAGAATATTTATCAAAAATCATAATTTTACGATAAAATAAGGTGGTAAAATATTTTTAGAAGGAGATTGTCAAGAGAATGGATAACTTTAATATTAACGAGAAAATGAAAAGAACAAAAATTATTACAACAATTGGGCCAAGTACCCATTCAGCGAGAGCCCTTGAAGAACTGTTTAAAGCAGGAATGACCACAATTCGCTTAAACTTTTCACATGGAGATCATGCTGAACAAGGAGCACGAATTGTGTGAGCACGAGAAGTTAGTGCTAAAATTGGTAAACCAATTTCAGTATTATTAGATACGAAAGGTCCAGAAATTCGTGTTGGAATAATGAAAGATGGGAAGCAAGAAATTGTTGCTGGTGCAAAAGTTACAATTTATTCATTACCAAAAGAATATCAAAGCCGTGAAGGAACTGGAACGGAAATTACTGTTTCATATGATATGTCACAAGACTTAAAAGTTGGTGACGTAGTATTAGTTGATGATGGGAAATTACAGTTAAATGTTACTGGTGTTAAGCCAGGAATTATTGAAACAAAAGCTTTCAACCATCATATTGTTAAAACAAATAAACGAATTAATTTACCGGGGGTCGACTTTACATTACCATTTTTAGCTGAAAAAGATATTAATGATATTAAATTTGGAGTTGAACAAGGAATTGATTATATTGCAGCATCATTTGTTAACACAGCTGGTAATATCAAAGAAATTCGAAAATTATTAAAAGAGTGTAAAGCTGAACATGTTCAAATTATTGCTAAAATTGAATCACAAATTGGAATTAATAATATTGATGAAATTATTGCCGCATCGGATGGAATTATGGTTGCACGGGGAGATTTAGGTTTAGAAATTCCTTATTATGATGTTCCATATTGAGAAAAAATTATTATTCGTAAATGTCGTGAAGCAGGAAAAATTGTTATTGTTGCAACACAAATGTTAGAAACAATGACAGAAAATCCATCGCCGACACGAGCAGAAGTTACTGATGTTTATTTTGCAACAGAATTAGGATCTGATGCAACAATGTTATCAGGTGAATCAGCAAATGGTGACTATCCATTTATTACTGTTCATACAATGGCAATGATTAATAAACGAGCAGAGCATGAATTTTATTCAAAATTATATTATGAAAAGCAATTAGAAGATGCTATGAATTCAACAACAGGACCACGCGCTGATATTGCTAAAAAATTAGAAAATAAATGTAAAGATGGAAAATATGAATATGCTGTTGTTGTTTCAAACACCGGAGAATTATTAAAAACAATTTCAAAATTCCGCCCGAATGTAGTAATTTTAGGAGTTAGTCCACTGTCAGAATTGTATACTGCCTTTGGATCATGGCATTCAATTTTTATGAATAAAGTTGATAATTATGAAGCATTTAAAACAGATGAAAAAGCAATTTGTGAAGTTGCAAAAAAATGAGGAGCAAAAATTGGTTCAACAATTTTATTTGCGCGCAACGAAGAAATTAAAGAAATTACAATTAAATAATTAAACTAGTTACCCATGGTCTAATCTTCCTCTTTTCTCAGCAAGTTAAGGATGATGGAAGCTTAATAAAAGAACGATTAGATTACTAGTAACAACGGTTAGTTTACGTTTAAGCACTTTTCGTTATTAAGTGTGAAAGATAAATTAGGTTAAATCCTAATTTAATTAGGATGGTACCGCGAAGAACTCGCTCCTAGTATTATTGTTTTAATAATTATTGGGAGCGAGTTTTATTTTTAGGAAAGGAAGATTACAAATGATTAAAATTACATTACCAGATGGGCAAGTTCGTGAATTTAAAAGTCCACAAACAATTCATGCTGTTGCCAGCAGTATTGCATCAAGTCTAGGGAAAGCTGCCTTTGGTGGGGTTTTTGCTGGTCAAATTCGTAGTTTAGACTATTTAGTAACAACTGATGGGCCATTAGAAATTATTACTGATAAATCACCACTAGCCTTATCAATTTTGCATAATACAACAGCATTAATAGTAGCAAAAGCAATTACTAATTTACATCCAACCGCTAAAATTGCTAAAATTGTGGTACAAGATGATACCTTTTTAATTGACTTTGATGTTGAACCACATTTAAAAGAAACTGATCTTAGTGCTTTAGAACAGGAAGTAACAAAATTAATTAATAATAATCTCGCTATTACACCTGTTTTAGGGACTCTGACCGATGCAAAAAAATGATATAGGGATAATAATCCTTATTTATTAACTTTTTGTCTAGAAACAGGGGCAGAACAAGCCGGATACTTACTTGGCAATGAATTATATTTGCCAAATACTTATCCAGTTACAACTTTAAAACATATTAAAGTATTAAAACTTTGAAGTTTAGCAGGAGCGTATTGACAAGATGATGCTAAAAATAAAATGTTGCAACGATTAACTGGAAGTTCACATTTTTCGCGTGAATTATTTGAACAAATATTATTAGTATATGAAGAGCGAAAAGAACGCGATCATCGTAAAATTGGAAAGGATTTAGAAATCTTTACTTTTGATAAATTAGTTGGACCTGGTTTACCAATTTGGTTACCAAATGGAATGGCATTAAAAAAAGTACTACAAGAATATATCCGAGGAAAAGAATGAGAATATGATTTTATTGAGGTTGATACACCAGTTATTGGAACTAGTGAAATGTATAAAATTTCTGGTCATTGGGATCATTATCAAGAAAATATGTTTGCACCAATGGCACAAGATAATGAAATTAGTGTTTTACGGCCAATGGCATGTCCGCACCATATTGCTGTCTATAATTATAAACAACGTAGTTATCGTGAATTACCATTACGGATTGTTGAGCATGCCATTTTACATCGTTATGAGACATCGGGAAGCTTAACAGGACTCGAGCGAGTACGAATGATGCAATTAACTGATTCACACATCTTTTTACGTCATGACCAGTTAAAAGAAGAATTTAAACGTTGTTTTAAATTAATTAATGAAGTTTTAACAGATTTAAAAATTACTGTTGATTATTATTCATTGTCATTACGTGATCCAGCAAATAAGGAAAAATATTATGATGATGATCAAATGTGAAATCATGCTGAACAAATGCTACAAGAAGCATTAGATGATTTAAAAATTCCATATGTGCCAATGATTGGCGAAGCAGCGTTTTATGGACCAAAGTTAGACATTCAAATTAAGACAGCATTAAACCATGAAATTACTGTTTCAACTCTACAATTTGATTTTTTATTACCAAAAAAATTTAATTTAAGTTATATTGATGCAACAGGAGCAAAAGCAAGACCAGTAATGTTACATCGTGGTTTAATTGGAACTTATGAACGTTTTATCGCAATTTTATTAGAACAAACAAAAGGGGTTTTACCATTTTGATTAGCTCCAAAACAAATTGTCATAATCCCAGTTAATAATGAGCATCATTTGGAATATGTTAATGAATTACATCAGCAATTTAAAAAGTTAAAATTACGTACAATGATTGATGATCGTGATGAGCGTTTAAGTTATAAAATTCGAGAAGCACAAGTTGCTAAAATTCCATATCAAATTGTGATTGGTGACCAAGAACGGGATAAAAAAATGATTACTTATCGAATTTATGGACAAGAAGACCAAATTACTACTACTTTTGATAAGTTTATTATTTTAATTAATAGACTTCTTGCATAACCTAGTTATTTTAAAATTCCTATAAAATATATTTAAAATAGAAATTATAGGAATCTAAAATTATGAAATTTGATA
>NZ_MQTY02000024.1:0-12208 GCF_016082285.1 Spiroplasma sp. Moj | reverse complement strand
TTTGCTATTAGTATCTTTTTAAAAATATTTACAATTATTTTAATAGGTTATGCAAGAAGTCTATTGGTGATGGGCCAATTGGTTTAGGCATTTTATTGTTATTAAATAAATATAATAAAAAAATTGATATTTATGGTCATCATAGTCAAAAATTAAATTATTTTAAAAAAATGGGGGCGCATAAAATTTATGATAGTACTTTAACTACTTTTGATATTAAATATGATTTAGTAATTGAATGTGTAGGTAATGACCGGGGTACTTTTGAGCAGGCACAACAAATGATTAATTTTAATGGTACAATTATTACAATTGGTGTTTTTAAAAAACCAGTTGTTTTTAACTTACAACAATTATGAAATCAAAATATTACTATTCATAACGGAATTTTAAATTGTTATACTTTAAAAGAACTTGTATTAAAAATTGAAAATAAGGAAATTATTCCAAAGTATTTAGTATCAAAAACTTTTAATAAAAATGAAGTGTTAAAAGCATATGAAACTTTTATGGAGACAGATATTTTTAAAGTTGTTGTGAAATTATAACAAGCAATAGAATAGGGTGAAGGAAAGAAATGGGTTTTTTTCAAAAATTAAAAGCAAAACGTGAAGAAAAAAAACAGATTAAATTAGAAAAGGCGTTACGTAAAACACGTTTAACCTTTTCTAATGATATTAAAAAATTAGCACATAAGTATAAAGAATATGATGACCAATACTTAGAAGAATTAGAAGAAATTTTAATTGCAAGTGATATGGGAATGAATATGGTTTTACAAATTACTAATCAAATTCGTAAAAAAGTACGAAAAGGTTGAAGCATTGAGGACACAAATGATTATTTGGTTGAAGTAATTATGGATTTATATAATGATCCAAAAAGTAAACAAAATAAATTAAATATTAAAGACCAACGCTTAAATGTTATTTTGTTGGTTGGTGTTAATGGTGCCGGTAAGACAACAACTATTGCTAAATTAACAAAACAATTTCTTGATCAAAAGAAAAAGGTCCTATTAGTTGCTGGTGATACTTTTCGGGCAGGGGCGGTTGAACAATTAAACCAATGAGCAGAACGTTTAAATGTTAATATTGTTAAACCGTTAAAAGAAGGGCAAGATCCAGCTAGTGTTATTTATGATGGATTAGTTAAAGGAAAAAAAGAACAAGTTGATATTATTATTATTGATACAGCGGGACGTTTACAAAATAAAGTTAATTTAATGAATGAATTAAATAAAATTAATCGTATTATTCAACGCGAAATTCCTGATGCTCCACATGAAACCTTATTAGTAATTGACGGGGTTACTGGTCAAAATGGTATTTCACAAGCAAAGAATTTTTCGGAGGTAAGCGATGTTAGTGGGATTGTTTTAACAAAAATGGATGGTACGGCTAAAGGAGGCGTTGTTTTAGCAATTAAGGACCAATTAAACATTCCCGTTAAGTTAATTGGTTTGGGTGAGCAACCAACTGATTTACAAGAATTTGATATTGAGCAATATATTTATAATTTAACCAAAGATTTATTTAACAAGGATGAAGTGGAAATAGAATAATGAAAGATTTGGCAAAATCAAATGAGTTAATTCTTTTATATGAATTATATCGGGAATTATTAACAACAAAGCAAAGAGAATATTTTGAATTATATTTTTTTGATGATTATTCATTAAGTGAAATTGCAGGGTTAAAAAATGTTTCGCGTAATGCTGTTTATGATTCATTGGTAAAAATTACAAATGCTTTGCATAAATTTGAAAATAACTTACAATTAGGTTATAAGCAACATCAGCGAGATATCATTTATCAAGAATTTGAAAATATTAAGGAATGTGCTGGATTAATAAAAAAATTAAAAAAAATTGATAGTGATTAAGGAGAAAATAAAATGAATATTTTAATGATTGGTGATATTTATGCACAAGCTGGACGGACAGCTGTTAATAAATATTTGCCACAAATAATAAAAAAATATAAGCTTGATTTAATTATTGCAAATGGTGAAAATACTACCAATGGGAAATCATTATCAAAGCATCATTATAATGAATTAAAAGAAATGGGGATTAATATTATTACTTCCGGAAATCATATTTTTCGTAATCCAGAAGTTTTAAATTATATTGAAGAAGTAAATGATTTATTAAAACCAGCAAATATGAATTCGTTTACACCTGGGAAAGGCACAGTTGTTATTAAGATTAATAATAAAAAAATTCGTGTGACTAATTTAATGGGTCGTAGTTTTATGGACCCAGTAGATAATCCATACACAATTTTTGAAGAAATTATTAATAATGATGATAGTGAGCTTCATTTTGTTGATTTTCATGCCGAAGCTAGTGCAGAAAAATTAGCTTTTGCTTGGAATTATGATGGTATTATTACTGGTTTTTTTGGAACGCACACTCATGTTCAAACAGCAGATAATCGAATATTGCCAAAAGGAACAGCATATATTACCGATGTTGGGATGTGTGGTAGTTATAATTCAATTATTGGAGCAAATCCAGAAGAAATTATTCTTAAGGAAAAAACTGGTTTACCAGTGCGTTTTGAACCAGCAGCTGAAAATGATAAATTAATTTTTTCAGCGGTATGATTACAAGTAGATGATAAAACTAACCAAGCAATAAAAATTGAACGAATTTTAATTCATCCAGAAAATGAAACTGATTTTTTTAGGATAATAAAGGAGTAACTTAAATGACTAGTTTAATTAAAACGAATGTAATCATTATTGTTGTTTGTATTATTCTAGGAATTTTTTTGTGTTGTTATTTTTTTCTACGTTGTTATCGTCTTTTAAACAAGAAAACAAAACGAGGAGAAATTCAATTACCTGAATATATCGAACATAAACACTTTCTTACTTCTGATCAATATGAATTATCAACATTAGGAACAATTGATAAAACTTGTCAGGATATTATTTTAGCAGTTCATGATTTATACGGTAGTAAGGAAAATTTTACTGGTTTAATTAATAATGAAATATGAGCTAAGCATAAAGTTTCAGTAATTGCTTTTAATCAACGCAATGTCGGAGATAATGTGCCAACTAGTATTAAAAATGTTGGAGTTTTAGTGAATGATATTATTGACGTAATTACAGCATTAAAAAATAAATATGAACAACAAAGAATTATTTTATTATTAGAAGGATTTTCATGTGGTTTAATTAATTTATTATTGAAACAAAAACCATTAATTGAAAAAGTTGTTTTTGTTAATCCAATTACAAATTTAAATGGAATAAGATTTTCAATGATTAGCAAAATTGAGATTGGATTTGGTTTTTTATTTAATTTAAACAAAACTTTTAAAATTCATATTGATTATCAACTTTTAAGTCAAAATGAAGATTATAGTACTTTAATGATGGAAAAAGAACAAACTTATTTTTTAAATCAAATTTTACAATTTAATTATCTTAATAAAAAGATAGTAAAACAAATTAATGATCTTAAAGTAAAAACTTTAATATTACAAGCAGAGGTTGATAAATTTTATGATACAAAACAAGTAACTTTAATTAATAATGGACTAGTTAAAATAAAAAAAATTGAAACAGCAAAACATTACTTATTCACTAATCAAAATATTAGTGTTGAAATTCTTACCGAAATAATTAATTTAAATTAAAATTAACTAATTTTTAAGTTATAATATACTTGTTGTCAAGTAACAACATAAAACTTATTCAGAAGTGGTTAGTACGCTAAGCAATGATCCACTAGCAACCCTATATTTAACTAGAAGGTGCTTTTAGCAGGGCAAAATCATATGCTACCAATAAGATTTATTAGTTATTGAATAGAACTTAACTATTAATTTATATGTAAACATATTGTTATTAATGCCACATTATTCTGATGTGGTTTTATTTATGATTAAGGAGAAGAAAAAGATGGAAAAAGAGCGAATTTTATTTACATCAGAATCAGTATCAGAAGGGCATCCTGATAAGATTTGTGATCAAATTTCAGATGCTGTTTTAGATGCATGCTTAAAAGAAGACCCATTATCACGGGTAGCATGTGAATGCTTTATTACAACAAACCGGGTTATTATTGGTGGTGAGATTACAACAAAAGCAAAAGTTGATTATGCCAATGTAGCACGTAAAGTATTAAAAGAAATTGGTTATAATGATGCAGAATGAGGAATTGATTGACAAACTTATGAAGTTGAAATATTAGTTAAAACACAATCACCAGATATTTCACTTGGTGTTGATAAAGCTGGAGCTGGTGACCAAGGAATTATGTTTGGTTATGCAACAAATGAATCAGATAATTATATGCCGTTAGCAATTTCTATTGCTCATGCTTTAGTAAAGCGAGCAAGTATGCTACGTAAAAAAAGAATGTTTATTGGGGCACGACCAGATATGAAATCACAAGTAACGTTAGACATAACAAATGCTAAACATATTTATATTGATACAATCTTAATGTCAATTCAGCATGATGAAAATATTGATGAAGCTAAATTTAAACACTTTGTTATTACGGAAATTATGGAACCAGTTGTGCAAGAATTTAAAATGAATTTAGATTTTAAAGTTTTAATTAATCCAACTGGTCGATTTGTAATTGGTGGACCCAAAGGTGACGCTGGGTTAACAGGGCGAAAAATTATTGTTGATACATATGGTGGATATGCACGGCATGGTGGTGGTGCTTTTTCGGGAAAAGATGGAACAAAAGTTGATCGTTCAGCAGCATATATGGCTCGTTATGTTGCAAAGAATATTGTTGCGGCAGGATTAACTGAACGATGTGAGATTCAATTATCTTATGCGATTGGAGTTGCTGAACCGATTTCAATTTTTGTTGAAACATTTGGAACTAATTTTGTTGCAAATGATATTATATTGAAGGCGATTAAAGAAAATTTTGATTTTCGCTCCCAGGCAATGATTGAAACGTTAGATTTACAAAAACCAATTTATCAACAAACGGCAACTTATGGGCATTTTGGTCGTTACCATACTGAACTACCATGAGAAAGATTAGATAAAGTTCAAAGTTTAATAAAATATTTACCAGATGTTTAATTTTTAGATATAATTAACATAAAGAATAAGAATAAGAGGAGAAAAACTAATGAAGTATAAGTTAATTGCTCTTGATTTGGATGGTACAACAGCAAGGAGAAATCGAATTTCAAAGCAAAATGTTGCAGCAATTAAGTGAGCATTGGCAAATGGGATTAAAGTGATTATTGCAACTGGGCGTAGTATTGGTGCGATTAGAAAAGTTGCAAAAAAATTAGGCATTATTGAAAATAAAATGCCAGTAATTGGTTTTAATGGTGGCATAATTTATGATTTTGCGAAAGAAAAAATTCTTCAACAAAATGTTTTTTTTAATGATGAATTAATCAATGTTTTTTATCTTGCTAATGAGTGTAAAATTCAATTATGAGCATATTCCGTTAAGAATGAACATTTTGCTTATGTTAATACTAAGCATAGTTTGATGACTAAATGAATGAGTTTTCACACAAAACGAAAAAGAATATTAGTATATGATCCTACTACTTTATATGACCAAGCTTACAAGTTTGTTGTTAGTGGTAAAAAAGAGAATGTTCTAAAATTTAAAGCAAAACTTTTAGTAAAATATGAATTTAATATTTTTGATTGGTCATATTTGCCAAATCAAAGTTTAAATTTAGAAATTAGTCCAAAGGGTAGTGACAAAAAAGATGCTTTAGAATATCTTGCTAAAATATATAATATTCAACCAGCAGAAATTATTGCGATGGGTGATGGTTCAAATGATTATGAAATGTTAAAATGAGCTGGCGTTGGAATTGCGATGGGAAATGCTAAAGCGGATATTAAAACTATTTCTGATTATACAACTGCCCATTATCGTCGTTCAGGAGTAGCAAAAGCAATTAATAAATATTTTAAAAAATAAAAAATATCATCAAAACTATTGATATTTTTTTTGTTTTTTTTATAATTAATTTGGTCGTAATTTAAAAACAAAAAGTTTAGTATAACTAAACAAAATTACCAAAGGAGGGTTGTCTATGTTACTAGGAGAGAAAATTAAACTATTACGTCAAAAAAATAATTTAACAATTGAAGAATTAGCAAATCGTTGTGAATTAACGAAAGGCTTTATTAGTCAACTTGAACGCGATATTTCTTCTCCGAGTATTGAAACACTAGAAAGTATTTTAGAAGTTTTAGGCACCAACTTAGCAGATTTTTTTAAACAAGAAAAAAATAGAAAATTCGTTTATGCAGCAGAAGAACATTATGAAGTTGAACAAAATGATTATCGAATTGAATGATTAGTTCCTAATGCGCAAGTAAATGAATTAGAACCAATTTTAATTCAAATTAAGCCGCAAGGAGAATCAGAACGGATATTACCATTTGAGGGTCAGATTTTTGGTTATGTTTTGAAAGGAACAGTGTTAGTTTATTCTGGGCAAAAAGTACAAACAGCACATACTCGTGATAGTTTTTATTTATATGGTAATAATCAACACTATTTAAAAAATGAAACAAATGAAATTGTTGAGGTATTATGAATTTCAACACCACCAATATTTTAAAAGATTATAAAAGGAGTAGGAGCATTGGAAACAAATATTTTAGAGTTACGAAACATTTCAAAACAATATGAAGGAAAAGTAGTTTTGAAAGGAATTAACTTAAACATTAAAGAAGGAGAATTTGTCACATTACTAGGACCATCAGGATGTGGAAAAACAACAACATTAAGAATTATTGCTGGATTTGAACAACCTAATAGTGGGGAATTATTATTTTTAGGAAAGGACTATTTAAAAACGCCAGTTCATAAACGAGAAGTTAATACTGTTTTTCAAAATTATGCTTTATTTCCGCATTTAACTGTTTTTGATAATATTGCTTATGGTTTAAAAGTTAAACGCAATAAGTATGATGTTATTGAAACTGAAGTAAAGAAATTTTTACAATTAGTAGGATTAGAAGGTTTTGAAGATAAATCAGTTGAACAATTATCGGGTGGTCAACGCCAGCGCGTTGCATTAGCACGAGCATTAATTAATAAGCCAAAGGTTTTGTTATTAGATGAACCAATGGCTGCATTAGATGTTAAGTTACGAAAAAAAATGCAAGCAGAATTAAAAACTTTGCAAGGAGAAATTGGAATTACTTTTATTTTAGTAACGCATGATCAAGAAGAAGCATTAACATTGTCTGATCGTATTATTGTAATGAATGATGGAGCAATTCAACAGGTTGGAACACCAGCGGAAATTTATAATGAACCAGAGAATTTATGAACAGCACAATTTATTGGTGACTCAAATATTATTTCAAATGCAATTTTTATTAAAGATAATTTAGTAGCAATTGATGGCAAAAAAATTGTTTGTGTTGACCGTGGATTTGGTGAAAATGAAGAACAAATTGATATTATTATTCGTCCTGAAGATATTGACATTGTTCCAGTTGGGAAAGGATTTTTCACAGGAACAGTTAAAAGAGTTAATTTTAAAGGAGTTCATTGGGAAATTATTGTTAAATGTAAAGAACGAAAATATTTAATTCATTCAACAGATAGAGTTGAAGAAGGTGATCAAGTTGATATTTCATGAAATGTTGAAGATATTCATGTTATGTGGAAAGAGATTGATGATTAAGGAGCAAGAATGATGGAAAACAAAAATAAACCACCAAAAAAAGGTAAAGGATGATTTAAAAAACAAGGTAGTAAAATTAAATCAATTAGTCAACATTTTACTGCTTGATGTCGAACAAAATATTTAAATATTTCTTATCATGCAAAACAAAACAAATGGTTTAAAAGAGGGTTCAATCCAATTTTATGGCCATACCTTATTATTATGATTTTATTAATTGTTGTACCATTATTAATTATTTTATTATATTCGTTTATTCAACCAACGGGAAATAGTTTAGTTTTTGAAATTAATTTTAAAAATTTTGTAACTTTTTTTTCAGAGCAAAAATTTGTTATTGCACTATTCTTAGCTTTAGGATATTCATTAATTGCGGCCTTAATTGTAATTGTGATTGCTTATCCAGTTGCTTATGTGATGGCATTTTGTAAATCAAAACTATTGTCAAAAAATATTTGAATTTTAGTAACCTTACCAATTTGAATTAATATGTTACTAAAAATTATTGGATTACAAACAATGTTTAATATTATTGCTCCAAGTTTACTTGGAACCCCAATTTCGGTTGTTATTGGAATGGTGTATGCATTTTTACCATTTGTAATTTTACCAATTTATAATAGTTTAGATAAAATTGATACTTCATTAATTGAAGCTTCAAAAGATTTGGGAGCAAATGGTTTTAAAACATTTTGAAAAGTTATTTTTCGTCAATCAATCCCAGGTATTATTGCAGGTGGAACATTATTATTAGTGCAAGCAGCAACTTCGTTAATTATTGTTAAATTTATGGGGAATGGTCGTATTAATTTAATTGTTGATGTAATTGAAGCATATTTCTTTAAAGGAGAAAACTTTGGAATTGGCGCAGCAATCTCAGTTGTCTTAGCCCTTATTGTTTTTTTAATTATTGTGCTATCAAATTCATTATCAAAATATTTTGAAACAAGAAAGGGGCGTCGCAATGAAAAAGTTTTTTAAATCATCTTATATGGTATTAATTATGTTATTCATTTATATTCCAATTATGATTTTAATTTTATTTTCATTTAATAGTGGTGAAAATATGAGTATTTTTAATGGTTTTTCTGATCGTTGGTATAAACAACTTGCTAGTGAGCAACCTTTTTTACAAAGTATTATTGTGTCAGTTTTTACAGCAGTAATTGCAACTGTTGTCTCAGTTATTATTGGCACTTTAGCTGCGATTGGATTAAATCGAGCATGGCGAGTTACACAAAAAATGACATTATCAATTACTAATATTCCATTAATTAATGCTGATATTATTACAGCTGTTTCGTTGATGATGTTATTTATTGCTTTAGGAACAAATTTTGGAATGTTAACATTAGTTTTAGCACATATTTCATTTGATGTTCCATATGTAATTATTACAGTATTACCACGTTTACGGAAAGTTGATCCAAAATTAATTGAAGCTTCATTAGATTTAGGTGCAAAGCCCTCACAAACTTTGCGAAAAATTATTTTACCAATTTTAAAACCAGCAATTATTGCAGCTGCAGCAATTGCCTTTGCAATGAGTTTTGATGACTTTATTATCTCTTATTTTACTGGTGGTGACGATGTCAATGTTGCAACTTTTATTTATACAATGAAAAGAATTAAACCTTTTATTAATGCTTTTGGTACGATTTGTATTGCAATTATTGGAGTTATTATTATTGGATGAAATGGATGAAATGTTTATAAAATTAATTATAATAAATTTCGCCGAGAAATGTTAAAAGGAACTTATAAAGATAAAGATATTATGCGCTATGAAAAGAAATTAGCCTTTCTTTATCATCAATTAAATAATAAAAAAATTAATAATGAAAAACAAAAAGAACAATTACGCTGAAAAATTGTTAAACTAGAAAAAAAATATGATAAAAGTGTTTTATGAATTAAGAATAAAAAACAAACTTTTATTGAACGGCAAGAAACCAAAGAAAATATTAATAAAATATCACGAAAAAAATTCCGTTGATTGGCAAAAAGTTGAAAGTCATTATCATTAGTAACAATTTCAGTTGGCTCAATTGCTTTGCTAACAGCAGTTTATATTAAAAATAATATTTATGATTTAGCAGTAGCAAATTGAGGTGAATATATTACTTCAGATTTAATTAGTAAGTTTGAAAAAAAATATAATGTAAAAGTTAAATATAGTGTTTATGATAGTAATGAAACATTGTATAACAAATTATATACGACACATTATGACGTGATGGTTCCAAGTGACTATATGGTTAATAAGTTAGCGCAAGAAGGACGTTTAGAAGAAATTGATTATCAAAAATTAAATGATGTTGATAAAAATTTCAACATTATTAAACCTAATCCAAATTATCATGGACAAGATGTCAAAGAACGAACAGTTGAGAATGAATATTTTAATGATTTAAATGTTGATGTAGCAACAGTACAAAAAACAAATCCAGAATTTTATCAAAATTGTATTGTTCCTTCTACTTTGGATCCAACAACAGCAAAATGTTTTGATAAAAATTATGCGGCATCATTAGCTGATGGATTATTAAATGTTTTAAATAAAAATAAATTGAAAGATGCTACTCAAAAAACAATTGTTAATTATAGTTTACCTTATTTTTGAGGAGAAGTATCACTTGTGATTAATCCAACAGAAAGTAACTTAAAATTTTTAGATGAGATATTTGCTAAAGCAAATCAAAATTTACCAACAACAGCTCAAGGAAAATTTGGTTATCAACGTGCAGAATGAGAACCTAGTATAAATCGTGATCAAATTAAACTTAATGATGTTGAAAATAATAAGATTATCTCAAATGGCATTTCATGAGATATTTTATGACAAGCAGCCGCAGCAAATAAACGAGTTTTAATTAATAATGATCCACGAAATTTATTTATGTTAACTACTGAAAAAAATTATTTCAAACCAGTACCAACAACGCAAATGGAAGTTGATCATGGTTACAACGAATTAGCAACATTGTTAAAACATAATAATGTTGCCTTAATGAATGATGAGTTAATCAATGCAGTTGGTGATGGACGTTTTGATTTTGCTTTTATGTATAATGGGGATGCAATTTATGCGGATACATTATTTGCAAAGAGTCATGAAGAAGCGAAGGGAACAAAATTAATTATTACCCGCCCACGATCAACAACGGCGTGAACACCAGAAACAGTTGAAGGAACTAACATTTGAAGTGATAATATGGTTTTATCAAAAAATGCTAGAAATCAGGAGTTAGCTTATAAATTTATGAATTTTATTATTCAAAATTCATCAACATTAACAGAAAAAGCTAATTATACTTCACCATATCAACAAGTAATGGATTATGAAAATAATTATAATTATTATCGTAATGGTCATGATCCAGAATCTGGCGCAATGATTAATTATCAACGTGATTATGTTCCTGTAGCGAAACTTAATGAGAAGGGAATGTATGTTGCTCAACCAGAAATGGCCGATAGACCATTTGAAATAACTGATTTAGATGGTTATGTATTAAATAAATATAATATTTTAATTGCTGGGAAAAACTAATAATTATTTTAAAAATAAAAAAATAGAAGTTAATTACTCCTATTTTTTTATTTTTTAACATTAAATTTTAATTAACAAAAGGAAAATAAAAAATAAGATGATTATATAGTAATTTGAAAGTAGGGGAGAACAATTAAAAAGCAGGGGTATTTTATGTTTACAATTTTATTCGGAGTATTAGTTACGTTAATTTATTTTTTATTTTCTTTTCGTGATAATACTTATCAAAAAAATAAACCTACAACAGATTTTAATAACAATATTTATCAAATTGTTTTTACTAATAAATATAATTTGCCATTACTTAACAAAAATATTATTCCAAATCCGCTTCAGATAACTGAACAAATGCTTGGGATTTCAATTGAAGAAATTTTAGGGTATCGTGTAAGTGAAGTGCAACAAATCAACCCCTTTCTGAGTTGATTTGTTGCACTTCACTTACACGATACCCTTTTGCTAGTGTAAAAGCAATTGTCTTGTTATCGTTATCACTATTTAATGTTCACTTTTGAGACTATAAATTAATAGCAAAGCAAAAATGAAATTTAAGTATTTTATTAATATTATTATTTTTTCCATATAGTTTTTTAGGAAGTGGGTTTTGATATAGTTTTACAATAACATGATTATTTTTGACAGAAATTGTTATATTATAACTTAATAGTATTTATTTTTCTACTTGGATGAATGCTATATTTTAATTATCAATTAAATTTTTCTAGTATTTTATTTAATTTATTATTGTTACCAATCTTATCATTAATTTATTTATTCTCTTTTAATTGTTTTTATACCACCATGTTATTTTATTTATCAATATTTTTACTTATTTTTAATTAATTATATGGTGATTTTAAATAAAATTAATTTAATATGAAATATTGGTTATGTCCCTTTGTGATTTCTTTTATTAGACTTCTTGCATAACCTATTAAAATAATTGTAAATATTTTTAAAAAGATACTAATAGCAAATTATAATTTTA
>NZ_MQTY02000023.1:0-12374 GCF_016082285.1 Spiroplasma sp. Moj | reverse complement strand
AACATTTTATTAAAAGTGGCTTGTTTTATTCCTGTTAATCGGAATAATTCTTTATCATTAATAAAATCAAATTTATCAAATTTCATAATTTTAGATTCCTATAATTTCTATTTTAAATATATTTTATAGGAATTTTAAAATAACTAGGTTATGCAAGAAGTCTAATATAAATTTAGTATTTATATAAATGTTAATAAAAAAACTAAGTTTTAAAAAATAATTAAACAAACTTTTTGAAGTTCAGTTTTCAATATATTTTATGATACACCATTTTCTAATATACTTTAACTTGATTAATTTTTAAATTTGTTCAAACATGATAAATAGCACAAAAAGAAAAAGTATATGACACTAAATTCAGTTTTAAGTATTCGTTTTCAAATCATAAACCTTTAATATATAACACTGCTTTTTGTTCAACATAAATAAAAGGAAAAAAGACAAAATAATTGTACTTTAAAAGAGAAACATGATTTTGATTAGAACTTCAATTTTCCTTAATATTTTCTGTATTAAACTTAATATTTGTTTTAATATTAGAAATTGTTGTCTCCTGACCACCTGCAGAAGAATCAACATTATTAATTTCAATATACTTGTATTTTTCTTTAAATTCTTGAAAACTATTAGCATAGTCTGACCATTTAATTAAATTTATTGTTTTTTCTCATACTTTTGTATCATTTGTTATTGAACCCATTATTTTTCAATTTAAGTTTATATTGTTTGTGATTATTTTTGACACTTGGTGATGTCCTCAACCATATAAATCTAAATGATAAATTTTACCAGTATTGTTTAAAACATAAGCGCTTCCTTTATTATCTAATTCAATTGCAATTATAGGAAACTCCAAGTCATCAAACTTGTCAATTTGACCATGACCATGTTTTAAATAAATACCATTGTTTGTCCCAAGATATGTATCTCCTGCATGTAAACGACCACTACTAGTATTTCCAGTTAGAACTTTTTTAGGATTTAAATTATTAATTTCGTTATTTGAACATAATTTATTAAATTTACTAATTAATTTATTAACACTATCATTATCATCCGAATTTGGATTTTGTTTATTTTTATTTTCTTTAATTGTTTTTACTTCTTTATTATTTAAAGTAAAATGAACAATAACTCTGCCATAATATCTAGTGCTATTTAAATTACTACTAATTATTGCTAAATCATGTGTAATGTCATGAATAACAACCTCATCTAAATCAATATCCGTATTTAAAAGTATTACTCTTTCAAAAATTGTTTCTGATAAATTATCCGGTAAATCACCTAATTCTGTATTTAATAAAAGATTATTTAATTTTGGAGGTGGAACCAGTGGCGCAACATTATCTTGCTTATTTCTTTGACTTTTTGGCAAAACTGTTGCATAAATTGGTTCTCCAATTTGATTTTTGTTAGTTTCTTCATGTGAAGTAGACGCTAAAGACTGACAAGTTCCTAAACTTGGATTATCATTATAAAATACTGAATTACTTGAATCATAAACTGTAAAATAAACATCAGTAAAATTTGTTGTGCTATCAACATCTTCATCTCAAATTATTCTAGCTACGTTTTCCCTAACATTAATTATTTTTAAACTATTTTTTTTAATTTTTTTATTTAATTTATATATTTTTTTTAAAATTGTTTCTGGCAAATTATCAACTAACTCACCTAAGATTCAATTTTTAACTTCTTCATTTAATGCTTTAAAATTTCCTTGCCGTTTACTTCGGTTTAATATTTGTACTTGTGGATTATAACTACTATTAGCATTGACCATTGGTCAACTACTTCCTATTAAACTAATACCGCTTAATAAATTCACTATTTTTTTCATTTTTAGATATTCCCTTTCGTTAAAATTATTATTATTTAATAAAATATTAATTGTTCAAAAGGCTATAGTTGTTATATGTATTTAAATTAAAATAATGATCTAAATTATTTTTTAAGTATTGTATTTATATTCATAATTTTACAAATAAAAAACACTCTGAAAGTGCTAATTTGTTTTTTAATTATGGTCCGGGTGAAGGGACTTGAACCCCCACGAGTTACCCCGCCAGATCCTAAGTCTGGTGCGTCTGCCAATTCCGCCACACCCGGTTACTCTGTTTTAAAAATGGTCTCCTGTAAAGGACTTGAACCTTTGACCCACTGGTTAAAAGCCAGTTGCTCTACCAACTGAGCTAACAGGAGACAGGCAATGGTGCTGGCTAGAAGAATTGAACTCCCAACCTACTGATTACAAGTCAGTTGCTCTACCTATTGAGCTAAGCCAGCATATTAATATAAAAAATGGTCGGGTGTAACGGACTTGAACCGCTGACCACCTGCTTGTAAGGCAGGCGCTCTCCCAACTGAGCTAACACCCGAAAATGGTGACCTGTACGGGGTTTGAACCCGTGAATGCATGCGTGAAAGGCATGTGTGTTAACCGCTTCACCAACAGGCCGGTAAATATCAATAAAAATTTTCAAAAAAAATAATGGCGCCTAGTGCAGGACTCGAACCTGCGACCGATCGGTTAACAGCCGAGTGCTCTACCGACTGAGCTAACTAGGCATAGCATATCTTTTTAGCCTTACTCATTATATACTAAAAATGAAAAAACAAGCAACTATTTTTAGGATTTTTTTATTTTTTATGAATTATATCTTCAAAAAGATATCATTTAAAAGAATAAAACATATTATTTTTTGTTAAGATATAGTTATAGACTTGATAAATAATAGACTTCTTGCATAACCTAGTTNTNNTANAATTNCTATNTNAAATATATTTTATAGAAATTTTAAAATAACTAGGTTATGTAAGAAGTCTATTATAAGCTTGATTAAAAATANCAATTGCTGATGATTGCCCCTTATTTTCAGATAAATAANCAAGACCAAAGCGTGATTTTTCATCAATAAAATCATATAAATATAAATTACGTTTAAAACCAGTCATATTTGGTGTCAGAATTTTAATATCATGTTGTAGATGGCCTAATTCATNCATTTCATAACGTTTATAAATCCTAATTTTCTTGTTTTTAGGATAAAAATTANATAAAAATTATTAAATTCTTTATTTCATTTCATTAAAGTTTTAATGTTATGTTTAATTATTTCATTTTTATATGTGAAAAATCCAGCTAAAGTTAAATTATAAAATTCATAAATTCCAGTTCCATATTCTTGGCGATATTTTTTCATCATTTTTGCAACAGCAATTTTGTAAGTTTTTGAATAATGGTTATTAATTTTAATTGGTCTCGTTGGTTTTTTAGCTAAAACCATAAAATTTAATTTTTCTTTAAGACAAAGTTGAATCTTTTTAGCTCAATTATAAAAAGTTTGTTTTGACTTATAAAATAATTTAATTAAGCTATTTAGTGAATTTTCATATAAATAGTATTTCTGACATAAATTAAAATAATTAATGACATTTTGATAAATATAATTTATTTCTTTTGTAAGTTTTTGTTGTAAATATCATTTTTTTATTTTTCGTTGTAATGAATATAATTCATTTTCAGTTGGAATGCTTGTTACCATATACTTTTTCATTTTAATCTCCATTCTAATTTAAAGACTAAATCAGTGGTCTAAAATGTATATGGTTTTCACATGCAGGAATTGGGCGAGCGGTTGATTTTCTGAAATTTTGTGATAAAATGACTTACAAGTTAAAAAAGATTTTGAGGTTCTTTCAAACAAATTTGGGAACCTTTATAAAATTCTTCGCTTAACGCTTAGAATTTTTCCCAAGTATTTTGAAAAGCGCGGCAAAAGTTTTTTTAAACTTTAAGTAATTTTTCATAAAATTATGAAAATCACCGCGAGCCCAGATTATATCAATATCAAATAATAAATTTGAGTAAAGGAATGATGATATGAGATATTTAATTTTATCAATAAGGTGTTTTTTCCTAACTGAAACAAAAAAGAAAATAGCAATATTGTTAATAACAATTTTATTGTTAGGATTATGTATTTCTTTGCCTATTGTATTTGTTACTGCTGCTAATAATAAAACAAAATTTGAAAATTCATATTTAGATAGAAATAGAACTCGTATATATTGTGATAAAAATCAAAAAATAGGTCAAGCATTAATTGATTATACAATAAAAGATGAAGAAAATAATTCTAATGATATATTTAAAAATAATGATAAATACACTATATTTTTATGGTGTACAAACCAACCTAATAATTGAAATCTTGATAAAGTTTATAATCCTGTTTATTCATTATTTTATTTAACTTATAAAAATATAATGAATTTACAAGATTTTTCAGTTAATGATACTGGTGGAATAGATGAAATTTATTCAAAAGAATGGAATAAAAAATATGATATTTCTAATTTTTGGGGAAAATATAAAAATTTTGATAATTATTTTATAAATTAAAAAAGTTATTTTAATAAATAACTTTTTATATTTCTATTTTAACTAACGATAATTTTTCATTGTTTTTATTAAATAATTCTAAATTATTAATATTAATTTGTTTTTTTTCTGTAAAAATTGTAATATCATAATTCCCACATCCTCATATACCTGATATTTCAATTTGATTTAAGACACTAATACTTTGTGAAAAATAAATTTTAATATTATTTTCAACAAAAATATTAATTAAATTTAATCATTCTGATTTTGAATATACTGTTCCTTTTTTATGATATCCATATAATTCTTCTAATGCTTGTTGTACTTTATCATCAGAAATAATTAAATTTGTTAAATATTTCCCATATTCTCCATCTGATAGTTTAATTTCAGATGGAATAAGGGAAGGAATATTATTTGTTTCTAATTCATTCGTTATTGATAATCAATTAAAAAAATTTGACTCTAATTTATAAACAGGGTTTTCTGAAATATCATTATCTATAATTTTTATATTACTTTTTTGCATTTCATAATAATTTTTATTTTTTAAATCAGAAAAATCAAAATAGGATGATTTTAATTGTACTATGCAATCTTGAAACTCATAGTATGCTTCTTCATCTTTTCCCTCTTTAATTTTTGGTTCAGAAAGTAATTCAAAATAATACGGAGAAAATAACTTAATATCATCATTATAACCTTTATTAACTGCCATATTACTATATACATAATTTGATAATAGATAAATAATTTGTTTAAATCTTTTTACTGCTTTTTCATTAAGATAAGTAGGATTTTTAAATTTTCAATTTTCAAATAAACCATCAATAACATCTTCAGGTTTTTGTCCTTCAAATAATTGTTTTATTTTTGCACTTTCATTTATTGGATTTCCTTTTTCATCATATTTAGCGCCGCGAAATTTTCTGTCGTAATTATAACGAAATGTTAACATATCTCTTAATACTTTTTCTAATTTTCCATATACTTCAGAAGATTGTATTTCAATTAGTATTTCTCCATATCGAGAAGTATTATTTTGTCATATTGGCGGAAGTAATGAAATAGTTGGTGTTTCTGGCATTTTATCAGGTATTTTAACATTATATGAATATTTACCAGGAGGATTATAATATGCAACAATATCACATTCTAAAATTCTGGCATTTTTAATTACTTGTTTTTTTGGATTTTTATTGTGGTTTCCTACGCTAACCAAAATTAAACAATCATTTGGGGTAGAAAAATTTTTTGCTATTTCAAATGGCAAAAAACTATATCCTAATCAATACTGAAATAATCTTACATTAGGGTTTGTTTCAATAGGCATTGATAGTAAAGGAACTAAGTTAGCGTTTTGAATAATTGATTGTGGATAAGAATATACACCATTTATATTTCCTCAGCATTTAATGTTTCCAAATAACATTGATTTAGGATATTTAATCTCAATACCAGTAAAAACAGTATCCTCGGGCAATGATTTTTGTAATACTAAGTGAATACTATTTTGATTTTTTCATTTAAAATCAGTTATTTTAACTAAATGCGTAGATTTAATAATGTCAATGCCATCAGGTGAATAAGGGCGTTTATATTCTTCAATGATGTAACATTCATTTTTGTTATCTTCACTAATTGGTTCATTAATAGATACTATTTTTAAGTCTAATGTTTCTAAAAATTCTTTGTCTTGTTTTGAAATATCATTAATTAAAATATCTTTTTCATCAATCATTACATAACTAGTGCTATTGTCTTGAACAGTTGTATTTTGTTGAATTTGTAATTTAAAATTAAAATCACTAATTTCATAACCAGTAATTTTAATACATTCATCTTTATCAATAAAACCAATTTTAACGCTATTTTGAGAGTAGTTTAAAGTTGGTTTTTGTTTTGTCTTAACAAGATTATTAATTTTATAAATATATAAGGTTCTTGCACGGTATTCAGTAAATAATTGTTCTAAGTTGGGGTCGCTGTACTGTGATTGATTAGCAAAATCTAACGGAATACTATCAATTGAATAGTCAATTGGTTCATCATTTTCTGCTAATTGTGCTAACATTTTTTCAGATGGTTTTAACATTATTCTTGTTCTCCTTCTTCATTAGATATATTGATAATATTTTCATTGTTTTTTAGTTGTCTGTTTAAAGTAGCATTTACTGGTAGGCGAACATCAACAATTAACTCATCAATATTTTTAATATTGAATGTTCTACTGTTTAAAATAGTATTATCATATTTAATTAACTTAATAATAAATTCAGTTAATTTAATTTCTCTAATATATATCATTTGTTCGTATGATGCGTTTGTTTGAATATTTACACCAGCAACTTCCGCCTGAGTTTGTTGGGCTCCCTTAGCAATGGCGGGAACATGATGGCGATTTATTTTATAGTAATTAGTTAATAATCAATCATATATTTTGGTTAATTGTTCACCTTTAAAATTACCAGCGATATAGTCTACTGGTTGAAAATTACTATCGGGGTCTCCCTCAACTAATAACAAGTCATTTTCAATAAATGAAGCCAACATTTTACTAATTTCTTGGTCAACAACACCAGTCACTCCATTAGTNTTAATGGTGAATTTACCACTATTTAATAATGGGTCTAACATTATCTTTTCAGCAATAATATCTAAAATACTAGCGAATTGTTTACCATAACGAGCAGAAGGTTCAAAATTAGGGTTATTAGGAATAATTTCAATTGGAATAAAATTAAGTGGTAATATTTCTTCTCTTTGCAATGTTGTATAGTTATTTCATT
Organism: Spiroplasma sp. Moj; assembly: GCF_016082285.1. Classification (NCBI taxonomy): domain Bacteria; kingdom Bacillati; phylum Mycoplasmatota; class Mollicutes; order Entomoplasmatales; family Spiroplasmataceae; genus Spiroplasma; species Spiroplasma sp. Moj. The sequence goes on along the minus strand of NZ_MQTY02000023.1, from coordinate 5,195 downwards.
TAGCATCATCAATATATAAGTAGGTAATGGTGCTGTATAATCGNGTTTTTAACTTTCTAATAACTTTTACTTGTTTAGTTACATAATCAATTTCTAATTTTTCAGTAATAAAAACACTCTGGTCATTTTTAAGATAAGGGTCATAATCAAAAGTACAAGATACTAAATTACCTAATTCATCATACTGGTCATTATAAAAATCAATAGTAATAAAATTAAGTTTTGAATTATTAGCAAAAATAAAATATGCACCTTTACCATTTTTATTAATTTTATATTCGTTATATCAATTCTTATTAGTAAAGTCCTGCATTTTTAAAAAGTTATTAATTAATTTTGTATCTATTTTTTGATTAGTAAGTGGATTATAAATGCTAATTTCTAAATCTCGTGGATTTAAAAAATTAGCATTATCTTCACAAATTCTTTTTTCTAAAATTTCATTATGTTTTTGAACAGTAACATTTTTACGATTAGTAATCGTTGATGCTAAATTAAGATAATNNCTATTAGTATATTTTTAAAAATATTTACAATTATTTTAATAGGTTATGCAAGAAGTCTATTAAATTAAGAAGTGGTAATATTAGTCACAGGATAACGGCAAGAAATGGCAAGAATCATAAACTAACATTTCGTCCAACTAACTGTCCTAACCCAGCAATTGGTAAACCTAAGAGAAAATCACTATCTCCTCATGTTAAACCGTTTAAACTACCATTAGCATTTGTTAATGTATGCATATATTTTAAACCAAAAAATAAGAATGGAATAAAAGTCATTAAAACCCCATTTAGAAATGGACCAAAGATTGCTCCTCATACGCCTCCATACGCATTCCCAAAGACACCAGCGGTTGCTCCGATAAAGAAATGCGGAACAATACTTGGAATCACAATTGCTCAGCCAATAAAACTATGATCTTGTCAACCAATTTGATGAACAATAATAATTGTAATTGCCATACCAATGATTCCGCCAAGAAATGAGGCAATAAAACCAATTAAGACCGCATTTGGGCATATGGAAACATTGTTGGACAGTCTAACGCTGCTTTTGCATTTGGTACTAACTTTTGAGAAATTCCTTTAAACGAAGGAACAATTTCGGCAATAAACATTCGAACCCCAATTAGTAATACTTCACCCCAGCAGCAAAGGTAAATGATTGTAATAATCCTTGGACAAAAACATCTTGACCAGTATTAAGAATGTTAGCATTAACTAAGGCATCATAGCCTTTCACACCCCCATGCAGTAAAGTAAATAATTAAGTATAAGAAAAACATTGTTATTGCAATTGCAATATTAGTATTACGTAAGAAGCTTAATCCTTTTGGAAACTTAATTTCTTCTGTTGATTTAAGTGGTTTACGATTTATTTTTGCAATTACAATTCCAATTCAAGCAGAAAACAAGTATGATAATGATCCGGTATGACCAACTGCTAAGGTATCGGATTTCGTAATTTTAATGACATATTTATTTAATAATGCTGGCGAAATAATCATTCATAGCGATACCAATAATGCACCAGTAATAACAATAATTGGTAAATCTTCAGCTAAATTTAACCCCGCTAAATTTAAAACACTAGCAAACATTACTGATAAGTAAAATAAGACATGGCCAGTTAAATAAATATATTTATAAGTGGTAATCCGTGCTAATAAAATATTTAATAACATTGCACAAATCATAATTAATGATCCAGCTAACACAATTTTTGGTAAACTATTTAAAAATAACCCAGGAATAACATCATTATTAGCAATAATCCCATTAATCCCAAACAATAAATTAAAAGCATTTCCTAATTTACCAACTGCACCAGCTAAAATCCCAGCTCCCCCACCGATAATTAAAAACCTTACAGTTGTTTTAATTGTTGCTGAAATTTTTTCGGTCAATTTCTTGCGTTGTAATAAACAACCAACAAGAGCAAATAAACCAATCAAAATTGCTGGTATACCAATAAATTCTTTAAAGAAATTTAAAACATAATCGCCAGTTGTTAAAGATAAAAAACTCGACATTTTTATCCCTCCTTGCTAATTATCATTTTTGTAGTATTAAGATAACGAAGGTTTCTTCTAACATCTTAAATCAACATAATATATGTAACATATGTCTATTTTGATTTTATTTTTTTCTTTCTTCTTTGCAATTTGTTTTCTTCTTTTTGGTAATAACTAGTAAAATTGTAAATTTTTTGCAAATTTATGCAAAAGTATTTCTAATGTTAATTATTTGGTAAAACAAAAACACATGTTAGATTATTAATCTAACATGTGTTACATTATTGGCAAAAGATATTAAATCCAATCTTATTTTGCACGTTTCATTGAATTCATAACCTTTTTAATATCTGCTTCCGACGGTTTGCGTCCCATTTGCATATACATTGCCCGAATTTGTTTTTCAGTAATTGGGGGATTATCACGTAATTGTTTCTGCACAATTTTTTTGGTAATTAAAAATCCTAAAACCCCACCAATAATTAAACAACCAAACCCAATAATAAGTCCTCCTCATCAAGGCATTCTTGTTGTCCTCCTTTTTTGTAATAAGTAATTATTAGCATAATTCCTATAATATTTTAACATATTTTTTAAAATAAGTCTTATTTTCCTGGTTTTTAAGAATATGCTTTTCTTCGATTACATTTAGTATGGATAGCAATGATATTATCATTGTGATTTAACTGTANNATNTANTTNTANATATNTNATTTTCTCTTTCAATTAAGAAATTTTTAGTTTCATTGTTTGTTTCTATTATTTTATCTTTTTTATAATCTTCTAATAAATTTTGTTTTAATTCCATTTTATAATTTCCTTTCGTAATTAAACAAATTATTCTAAATTATGATACTTAATTGATACTTAATACTTCATATAATCTTATCAAAAAAGGAGGCTAATTGAAAATGCAAGATTTTACAAAAATTAATAACAAAAAACGAATTACTAGTTATGAATATTTAAATAAAAAGTATGATTTAAATTTTAGTGACTATAATTTTGGTTTTGATTGAGAAGTATTTAAAGATTTTGTTGGTGATAGTTATGCCCGATATTTTACTTCGCCAACTTTTTTTAAGTTTGTTTCAGCGGGGCGTGGTACTAATAAAACATGAAATCATTTAGCAGAAAAATTATTTTTTGCTTGTAATTTTACTGATGCTTCATCTAATATTTTACGAAGATATGCTAATACCCATGAAGATACTACATTTGGCGATACAATTAATGTTTGTAATTATCTATATGATAAATATGAAATTGATATAGGACCCGATAATGAAAATGGTATTGTTTGACCTAAAAATGTTAAAGAAGGTGGCGAGATTGTTTTTCCTAGTAGTGTGAGAATTGCTTTTGTTGGTTATGCTAATGGTAATAAAATTATGGGGAAAGTTGGTAAAGGAAGTGGTATTATATCAGCCTGAACAGATGAAATGATACATGCTGAAGAAAAAGAAATCTTAACTGATAAAGAACTAGATAAAAGATATAATAATTTAAGAGTTTCAATGTTTCGTTCAAAAAGTTTAAAGGTGTCTTACGAAAAATACACGGATGAAAATGATAATGAACAATATAATTTAGATAATCCTATTCCAGTAAAAGAATTATCTTGGACATTTCAAGAATGAGACAACATAGCAAAACAACATATAACAGTAACAACATTTTTTCATAAAACATATTCTAATCAATTTACTTTTAATCCTTTTGATAAATACCATGTCTTTTATGAAAAATTTGTAACGCCATTTTTACCTTTAAATGAAAGAATTAAAAATATTTTAAAAGAACACAACCAAGTATATTCAGAAAACAAACATGTATTTAAAGGTTTAGGTGTTTTTAATTTACGATTAACAATGGGAGCTGTTTGAAATAAAATACCCGATATTACTAAAAAACTTGTTTTAGCAAATAGAGAAGAGCGACCTGATTTATTTGAAATTGAATACTATGGTTTTGAATATAATGATAATGACCCCAGTATTTATGTTTTACGAAATTATCGTAAATATATTAAAGAGTATAATTTACAAGATTTTTATAATACAAATACAAAACAGTATCAATTTGATAGTTATTCAATTGGTGTTGATTATGCTAATGGTAGTGAAGACCATACAGTATTTTTATTTAGTGGTTATAAAATTAATGAAAATAATGAATATGATAAATATTTAATTGAAGAAAATGTTGTTACCCCAAAAAACACAATGAATTTAAATGAAATAGTTGAACATTACGGCCAATGAATAATTGATACATTTGATAAATTTGATGGTTTTGAATATGCAACATTTCATTATGATATTAATGCCCACGACTTTATGCAAAAATTACAAGAAGATATTTACCCTTATTTAGGCTATAAAATTAAAATGTTTAAAGCGAAAAAACATCAGACATCTCTTAATAAAGAAGCAGGTATAATCAATCGCGTAACTTGAATAAGAAAAATGTTTGTTCAAGGTAAAATATATGGCATATTAGATAACTTCCCATTTTTAGATAAGTGCATTAGTGAACTAAGATTTAGTGATACCAAAACAAACACACCCGATAGTAAAATGTACCATGACCCATATGATGCTTTGTTTTATGGCTCTTATCCGTATCGTTTTAAAATGGGAATATAAAAAGGTTTTAAAAACCTTCTAAAATTTATAAATTTTATTTACTTTTTATTTACTAAATAATTAGTATTTAATGATTTTTCTAAACTAGGTGATTTTTCTTGTATTTTATTACCATCATCATTTTTCAATAGTTCAGGATGACAATTTTTATAACTTAATTTAAGATGTTTTCTAACTGAATTAAAATCTATTATCTCAACTTCAATTTCATCACCAACATCAAAAAAATCTCTAATATCTCTAACAAAGTAATCTGAAATCTCACTAATATGAATTAAACCATCAGCCTTTTCTGNTCTACAAAAAGCACCATAAGGTGTAATGTTTGTTATTTTAACATTAACTTTATTTTCTTTTTTATACATAAAATTAAATATACTTCCTTTCTTTAAATGCTTTAANTATATCATTAAGACTATAAAAATCATTTGCAGGAATTGGGCGATGTGAGGTACCATATACATTTTAGACCAGTTAGTCTTTTAAAAATTTTAACACAGCTTCAGTTGGTGTTAAAAAATTTATGCTTT
>NZ_MQTY02000022.1:0-12521 GCF_016082285.1 Spiroplasma sp. Moj | reverse complement strand
AGTATCTTTTTAAAAATATTTACAAATATTTTAATAGGTTATGCAAGAAGTCTATTGTATAATTGTAGTTCGGCGATTATCTGGTATTATTCCAAGATTAATGTTGTTTCTATTATCAAATAATACATAAGAATAATTATTTTTATTTGAATTACTTGTAACAGGATTAAGATTATAAAAAATTGAATTACCTACTTGAATTTCAATATCAGGATCTGTTTCAAAAGTTACTCAAATAAAATTATTTTCTGAGAAACTATTATTTTCTAATGTTTCTCGCAATACAATTTGTGCTTGATTATTTAATAATCTGTTAATGGTTATATCATTTCTATTAATATTTCTATTTAAACGAACAACTTGGTCTAAAATATTTTCTTCGCTATTTGTAGGAATTTTTCCTAATTTAGTATTTTTTATTAATTTTGGTAAAAATTTATCATTACTTTCTCTTTTCTTTCTTTTGCAATTTTCTATATCATTTTTTTCATAACTACTAGCAGCAATAACAGTTTGCATTGTAGTTCCACTGATAGTTAATACACATAATAAACTTAGTAATTTTTTCATTTTGTATTTCCTTTCTGAAATTGTGATAATTTTGTTATGTTGCTAAATTAATAATTGATAAATTTTTAATATAAAATAATACTATCATTAAAAATCAATTAAATAAAAAAATATTTTTTTCTATAGTTACTTCGCTATTAAATTATTAATGATGATAAGCGATACTAATATTTTTTGGTTTAATTTGTAATGAATAACTTAATTCTTTCATAATTGCTTCATTAATTTCAACTGTTAAATCATTTAGGTTTTCTTTTGCCATTACTTTTCCACTAATATAAATATGCAATAATGAATTATCAATCATCCGACATTCAACTTTATCTGCAAAATATTGGTGAGTCATATCACGGATTGCATATAAAATAATCTTTTTAATTGTTAATAAACTAACAACAATTGTCCCACGATGATTATTTTCAATTGTTAATTCATTAAAATTATTATTCATCTTCAATCTCTCCTTTTATGAATTGTTAAAATTAAGCTCGTCCGGAATATTTTCCATCACTAGTTGAAACAGTAATAACTTCTCCTTCTTTAATAAACAACGGAACCTGTAATTCTCAGCCAGTTTCTAGCACTGCTTTTTTCATTGCACCAGAACTAGTATCACCTTTTACTGCTGCTTCTGCCTCAGTAACTGTTAGATCGACCTTATCTGGTAAAATAATTCCCAATACTTCACCATCATATTTGGTAACAGAAGCCATTACTCCTTNTTTTAAAAANNTTTTTTCTCAAACTAAATTAGTTGAGGGAATTTCTAATTGCTCATAAGTTTGCGTATCCATAAAAATGACATTNGTACCATCATCATATAAATATTGCANTTCAACCTTATCAATCATTGCTTTTTCAACTTTATCACCACCAGTGAAAGTAATATTTGTAGTTGCATTNCTACGCAAATTTTTAACTTTTGTTTTAACATGTGCTTGCCCACGACCAGATTTTGAATGTTGTGCTTCAATTACTACGTAAATATTACCCTCATATTGAAACGTTAATCCTNGGCGGAAATCGTTTACACTANNNATCATCTTCTTCCTTTTCTATTGTTCGTAGTTTAATTATATCGTAATTTTAAACAGATAGTTATTAAAATCAATAAAAAGGAGAAAATTTCTTTTAAACAAATTTTCTCCAAATATTTTAATTTTATAAAATTGTAAGGTAACCTAAATATTAATACGATTTTCACCACGATATCGATTTGANGTTGATAACGCCTTAATAATANCATAATCAGTTGTTTTAGTAATTGCAAAATGACGGGGTGAGAAATAAAATGTTGGATTTAAAATAGCAAAATAAGCCATCATATTCTCAACTGGTAAGGCTTTTAACACTTTCGCTTCATAATTAAATGTAATGGTATCTAATGCAAGTGGTTGGGTTTGATATAATGTTATCGAAATAATATCAGTTTTATCTGCAAAATGGATACTATTCTTATTAGCAATAATTTGTACTCATAATAATGCTGTCTTTGCACTGCCACTTGCTAGTGGTTGTCAAGGTAAATCAGTTCACGATTTTGAAATGCCATCCTTGTCATAATAAATAAATTTTAATTCCGCATTTGGAATTTCACCATGATATTCGTTTGTTTCTAATGCATCATAAACTGCATTTTGAAATATCGTTTCAGTTACTTTTGTGGTTGGTTGTTGTGTTTCAAAAACAAAAATTAAAGCTAATTCACTTTTAAATAAAGATAACGAAATTTTACTACGATCACGCGTTTCCATTCTAACACAACTGACAACAGTCGCAGGAACACTACTAATAACCATTAAAGCCGTAAAAGATGTTAACAACTTTTTCATATTAATAATCTTCCCTAAACGCCGCATAATCAGTTTGAATAATTGCTAATTGTTGTTGATAACGTTTTTCAATAATTTGTCGTTCTTGTGTCGTTAGTAAGTACGGATTTAAAACCATTCCTCAATGTTTATATTTTGAACTACCATACCCAATTGTAACTTGTGTTCGTGGTGTTACATATGAAATTCGAATTTGATATGATCCATTTGGAACATAAACTGGAATAAACATAAAATTAGTATAAATAGCATTAAATTCAACCTCGGCAAAACCTCGATAACGATAAGCTAAGCTAACGGGATCAGTAATTTCATCACTTGCCGCAATTTGGTTAGTATAATTTTTAAAAACATTATAAAAATTTTCAATTGCTGTTGTATTTTTTAAAAGATTTCAATATGGATTATTCAATTGATCCTTAACTGTTGCATAGTCTGGTGCAATGTTATTCGTTAATTTTAGGTCACTAAAAATCCGTGAAGTTCCAAAATAATATTGTAAATCACCACCTAAGGAAAAGGTATATAAGTAAGTATATGGATCAGCATAATCTGGTGATCATCTTCCTGCTTGCATATCTCAATCGGCTTTTTTACGACGGGTTTCATATTCTGTAGCATCAACAGTAATATCTGGAATAATTTTAATTACACCATTTTCAGCGTTAAATGAGTCAATCATATTCAATAAAAATTTATTAATTGTTAATGTGTATGCTCCATTCATTAAAAAGCGAAATTCAACTTGTGAAGCACCAATATTTGTTTGTAATCAAGTGCGAATATCATTTAAAATATTATCATCATTTTTTAATAAATCTTTGTTATGATATAAAGCATCACTACCATCTTTTAATAGTTGGCTGGCAGCCATTGCATTACCATCTAAAAAATGGTTTGCATATGCTTCTTCAACATATGACGCATAATCAACATCCCCATTATAAACAAAATAACGTGCAGTATAAACATTTCGTAAAAACTTGGAAGTTGGTGAATCATCTAGGGCTTCGGAATAATATTTAACAAATTTACTACGGTCTAGTTGGGTTGCTAAATATTTTCGAACTTTATCATATTGTAACGCCTTACTTGCATTTAATGCTTGCTTAGCACGAACTGGGTTTGAATTTAAAATATCACTATTCGCATAATTATGAATAATTGTATATGTTGTTGGATCAGGATTAATAATACTTGATGCACCACTAAAAATTGGATTAGCAGGATTAGAACCAACATATTTCTTTCAACCATTACTATCTGTTGGTTCAACTAGAAAATCATTAACATCACCTGATTCAAATAAAACACGTTCACGCGAAACATCATTATTTGCTAAATAAGTATAATTTAATTTATCAATGTATGTTAATTTGGAATGTCGATAAGAAGGGTTTTTTCGCAATAAAATTTGTGAAGTTGAACTATATTTTTCAACTAAATATGCTCCTGAATACCAAATATTTTTATAATTGGTCCCATAATTATAACCTTGTAGTAACGCCTTTTTTGGTAATGGTGCAAAAGCTAAATAAGTCATTAAAGTATCAAAATATTCTGCTGACTTTGTTAATTTAATGGTAATTTCATCATCAGCCTCATTAATTGTCATTCCTAATTTTTTTCAAATTGGATCATTATAATAATCTGGTTGATAATTACCTGCCTGAAAATACTCTCAAATTTCTTGTGCCCCACTAATAAAAGTTCGTCATATTCCTGATGTTGCCGATAAATTCTTTGGAAATAAAACAAACTTAGCAGTATTAATAATATCACTAGCTTTAACTTGCCGTTGAAAATTACCTTGATAATCAAATCATTTTGCTTGTGGTGAAATTTTATATTTTCATTCACTTTGATCAGCATTAGGAATTCCAACATATTTTGATGTTTTATCTTTTTGCTCAGCAAGATCACCAAAACTACGATTATATTTATCAGTTGCTACTAATGTTCCAAGAACATCAGCTAAAATTTTATTATCTTCAATTAACATTGTTGATGCACTTGATCATGATGTTAAGGGGAATTTAAAAATAGAACGAAAAACATTATCGGTAATTAAACGATTTGCTAACAAATCTAAACTAATTCCACATGAAACAACTAATGGTGTTACTGTTGTTATTGCCATAAAACTAGCAAAAAATGCCAATTTCTTTTTAAACATCGTTACCCCTCCTTTTTGCCAACTGCCATAGCAAGTTTAGCTTTTGCTGCAGCAATTTCACGTGAATTCCCAAATAAATAGTGCCCCGTTTTAATTTCAGTAAACTCTGGTAAATCAAATAAGTAATCTCAATGTTCTTTTTCTGGTTCATAGATAAAATGAACTTTTTCTTTTTCATAATTTGGATTAGGTAACGGAATTGCTGATAATAATGCACGCGTATATGGATGTAATGGATTAGTAAATAATTCTTCAGCGTTTGCTAATTCAACAAGTTGACCATGATAAATAACAGCAATTCGGTCAGCAATAAACCGAACAACCGATAAATCATGGGCAACAAAAATATAAGTTAAATTATATTGTTGTTGAAATTTTTTTAATAAGTTTAAAACTTGGGCTCTAATTGAAACATCTAATGCTGAAATTGGTTCATCAGCAATAATAAATTGTGGTTTCATAATTAATGCCCGAGCAATACCAATTCGTTGTCGTTGTCCTCCTGAAAATTCATGTGAATAACGTGATAAATGTTCTGGTAATAATCCAACCTTTTTTAAAATGTTTAAAATTAAGAAATGTTTAACATCACGATCTTTAATTTGCTCTAACTTTAATGGTTTTTCATTTTTTCCTAAATTATTATTATAATAAGTTAAATATAACTGGCGAGCAGTATCATTTTGATATAATTCAGGAAAATTTGTTAATCCTTCTCCAATAATTTCTTCAACTGAAATTCGATCGTTTAATGACGAAGATGGATCTTGAAAAATCATTTGAATTTTTTTCTTTTGTAAACGATTTTCTCGCCTTGTGGGTAATTTAAACAATTCCGCATTTTTAACAATTTCATCAATTAATGGTAAATCTAATAAATCTAATAAACGATTAGAAGCAATAATGTCCGATTCTGAAGTTTTATACTTCTTACCTACTCATTGATAATATAATTTAATTGTTGTTTGATCACGAAAAACCCCATGTCGTGCTAAATATGATAAATCAGCAAGCATCATTTGTTGTTGTTCTACTGTTGCACTTTTCTTAATCAAAATCATTAATCCTTCTTTTCATTCATTATTTGGTAATGTTGCTAAACTTGTTTTCAAATTAGACGTGGTTGCTAATTCATTTAATGTCTTTGCCATATCTGTTGTTGCAATTTTTATCATTAAAGCACTGGTTTGATATGCTTGCTGTAAGACAATAATTGCTTGTGGATTTGTTTGCGATTCTAATTTCAATTTTTGTAATTCCTGTAAATATGTCTTTTCAAAATCATTTTTAAAAACATTAAAACGTTTATTATAACTTAAAATATATTTTTTTCGTTTTCCCTTCGGAACAAAAAGAATAAAAACTGCCCGTTGATTTTTATGTAAAAAATGAATTTCATTTAACAATTTAGTATGAATTGATAATAAATTTGCTAATTGTTCAAAAGAAGCATCATAATATTTTTGTGTTTGTTCTAATACAAGGTTTTCTTTTAGAGCATTACGATTTTCTTCTAATTTTAAAAGAACTTTATAAATTTGATGCCCTAATAAAATATTTCCTTCAATAATTTCAATATTTCCGCGAACACGACCTTTGATTTCTTCTTCTAGGGCAAGAGATAATGATGGAATTCATTCATGCAAATTATCCATAAAACGAAAAATTCGTTGATAAGCTTTTAACATATCTTTTAATAAAATTAAATTATGTTCATACATTTCTTTTACTAATGTAAAATGATTGTTACTATGATTAAAATTTAGTAAATCAACTTTCTTTAATTCAAGGTCAGTTGTTATTAAATATTGCTTATTTGTATAGGATATTAATTCTTTTGTATTAACAACATATTTTTTATTTTCAAAATAACGATAATAACTAATTTTTAAATTATTAATATAGTTACTTAAATTTTTATTTAATAACATATTATTATTTCGTAATAATCGCAATTTTTCATTAATATCTAAATTAATTTTATATAATTGTGGTGGTTTTCCCCAAATCAAATGCTTATCCATATAAATGGTTCCATCTTTAATTGGTTGCACACCAGCAATGGCACGGCCAATTGTTGTCTTACCACTTCCCGACTCACCAACAATACTAAAAATTTCTCCACGGTAAATATCAAAACTTGCCCTTTTAACTGCATTTACTTTTTTATTTTTTTGGCGAAATTGAATTAACAAATCGCGAACCATAATAAACTGTTCTTGTTCGTTTTTGTTCATCTTAATCACCTACCTTTGTATCATTTTTAATTTGTTCTAACTGTTGTAATTGCTTTGGTTTTGTTACTTTTGCAGCTCGTGGATCTAATAGTCATGTTTTTGCATAATGTGTTTCACTTACTTTAAACATTGGTGGTTCTAATAAATAATCAATTTTCATCGCATGTTGATTACGAGGAGCAAATGGATCTCCGTATACTTTTGCATATAATGATGGTGGTGAACCATGAATTGAATAAAGGTCTTCCCCTTTTTGACCAAATTGTGGTAAAGAAGATAATAACGCTCAAGTATAAGGGTGCTTTGGATCAAAAAAGATATCATTCACTTTTCCATACTCAATAATCTGACCAGCATACATTACAGCAACCCGATCAGCAATATTTGCGACAACGCCTAAATCATGGGTAATAAAAATAACAGTAAATTTATATTCTTTTTGTAATGATTTAATTAAATCCAGAATTTGTGCTTGAATTGTAACATCTAAGGCTGTCGTTGGTTCATCACAAATTAAAACTTTTGGTTGACAAGCTAAAGCAATTGCAATAACTACCCGTTGGCGCATTCCACCCGAATACATTCCTGGAATATCATGATAACGCTTTTTAGCCTTTGGAATTCCAACTTTTTCTAGTAATTCAATTGCTGTTTTTTTTGCCATTGCTCGTGACATTTTACGATGTTTTCGTAATACTTCTGAAATTTGAAAGCCAACTGATAATAATGGATTTAACGATGTCATTGGATCTTGGAAAATTGTTGCTATTGTTGGACCACGTAATTTACTAATTTGTTTTGCCGCTTTTAATTTATTGATAAATTCAAAATTTTTAATTAAATTTCATTCTTCATATACATTAGAAAAATTAGCAGCATCCAATGGTTTTCCACTCGCCATTAACTGATTTAATTTGTTAATCCGATAGCGAATCCCATCGGTATAAGTTTTTTTACTAAAATAAGTTTGAATTTTACTAAATTCTGTTGGCAAAGGAATAATTTTTTGCTCAAAATAATTTTTTAAAAACTGAATATTTTTCCCTAATAATCGTTTTTCACTTCAAGTTAATTTTTTAATTTTGTCAATTTCATTCTTATAACCAACAATTCGATTTTGTAAAAATTCAATCTTTTTTTGTTTTAATTCAGGATTTAACAACATCTCTTGTTGATTTTTATATTCCTTTAATTGTGCATTAAGTTTTCCTATTTTATTATTAATTCGGTTTGAATGACTAAAACTAATTTGTTTTTTTAACATTTCAATTTTATTTTGTAAATCAATAATTGCTGTTTGCAAATTAGTTAATTCCAAATTATTAATTATTTTTATTTTTTGTGTTGTTCTAATAATTCGTTTTTTATTATACTTAATAATATTTTTTTGTAAGTTATTATCTAATAAAATTTTATGGAAATCAACTAAATGAACTGGTTTTCGAAAATACGCTAAATCATCCGCTAAAATATTTTTTGAAGGCGAATAAACAATTGAACCATTACTAATTCAGCCATTATTTTCTAACATATTAGTAAATGTTTTCGTCATAACTGACTTACCACTCCCCGACTCGCCAACAATTGCTAATGTTTCACCATCATAAATATCAAAAGAAATATTTCGAATAGCAGTTAAAACATTGGCACGAGTTTTAAATTTTATTATTAATTTTTTAATTGAAATAACAATTTCTTTTTCCATAAAGCAATATCTCCTTTTAATACGTTATTTTTATTTATAATGGTTTTTGGGGTCTAATGAGTCAGCAAATACTTTTCCGAATAAGAAAAATAAAACCGATGTTCCAGCAATAAAACAAATAGGAATAATTAATAAATGTGGATAATCTTGTCACTTACTAGATGCTAATACTTCATTTAAAATAAATCCTAATGTTGTATTTTCACGTCCTTGGACAAAACCAAAGTTAAAGTAATTTAATGTTGAATCAATTGCAATAGCCATTGGTACAGCAAAGGATGCTGTTTGAATAATTAATGGTAAAATTCGTGGCATAATATTTTTTGTCACAATTTTTGGTCCAGATGTTCCTAACATTTTTGAAGCAAGATTATATTCGGTATTTCGGACTAAAATAATTTGGACTCGGATAACCTCTGCCAAAGTAATTCAACTAGTAAGTGATACGGCAAAAATAATCACGGGCATTGTTTTACCTAAAGCAAAAATAATAATTAATCATAAAATTAGTGTTGGTACTAAATTTAAAAAGCGTGTAATTTCAATAAATAAAATATCAAATTTTTTATAAAATCCTCAAATTGAACCAACAATAACACCAATTAAAATTTGAATTAAGGCAATTATTAATGTAAATAATAAGGTTGTTCGCATTCCAATTCAAATTTTATCTCAATAATTCTCACCATTCATCCCCAGCCCAAATAAATAAGTTGCATTTGGAGCTAAAGGTTGTTGATAATTAGGAATTGGTAAATCAGCAGGTAATGGGTTCGCAACTTTACCAATTGGGACAATCGCTGTTAATAAGATAATTGCAAGTAATAATAATAAACAAACAATAAACGTTTTTTTAGTAATTAAAATTTGACCAACTACTTTTCAATAACGATATGATTTCGTTGAAATTCGTTCATTCTCTTCTAGTTGAGGACCAACAATTTCAAATAAACTTGGATCTAAATTATTAATATCATAACTTTGAAAATCAAGTAACTCTTCATCTGTAACTCTTCGCATCATTTTTTCTCCTCTCTTTATTTTGTTAATTTTACTCGTGGATCTAATATCGCCATCATAATATCGGCTATTAAACTAGTAACAATTCCAGCCGTTGCTGTTAATAGAATATATCCCATGACAACAAAGGAATCCTTGTTTCCAACACCCGAGACAATAAATTTACTCATCCCTGGAATTGCTCAATTTTGTTCAGCAAAGATACTTGCCCCAAAAATTGTTGTTACAAAAGCTGCTGGTAATAAACGAAAAATTCGAATCCCCGCATTACGGAAAATATGAATATAGAAAATATAACAATTAGTCATTCCTTTTGATAGGGCAAACTTAGTATAATCAGCAGTCATTTCATCAATAACATATCGTCTTGTATTAATAACAATTGGTGGTGTTATCATTAAAAAAATTGCAAATACTGGTCAAAATTTAGTATCAAAAGTTCCCGAACTAAATAAACCATGAGCATAAAAAACATTAATTGAAATTAAATAAATCCCTACGACTAAAACAACCGGTGGAATTGCTAAAAAGATAATTGACCCAGCATTAATGGTATTATCAACACCACGTTCTTTATTTTTTGCCGCAATGATTCCTAATGGCACACCAATTAAATAAGCTAATAACACTGCAACTGACCCAAAACCAAATGAATACGGAATTGCTCGTGCAAAGATATCTGACACTAATTCTCCTGGTTGTGCTACTGCTGTTGAAAAAACAACTCCTAAGTAAAATCATGTTGTAACTTTTTCACCAACTAATTCACCAGTTATTGGATCAAAAGCACTATTAATAATTATTGTTTTTTTAATAAAAGGCATAATATTTCGTAAATATGTTCCTAATTGACTTCAAATTGAGCCATATACTCCAAAAATTTTCATTCTTTGCTCCAATAAAGCATTATATTCTGGTGTACCTGGTAAAATATTTAATTTATCAATATCAATGTCTTTAATATAAATATCATCGGGAGTTACTAATCGCAATAAAATAAAAATTACACAAATTGCTAGCAATAAAGTAATAATTGCAAAAAAGATTCTTTTTAATGAATAACCTATTAATGGAAAACGATCAAAAAACTCCCGACAGTGATGATTAAAAATTGCCATTTTATATTTCATTTCAGTAAAAAGTGATGTTCGTTTATTTGCTTGTTGATAATCTAAATCAACATTAACAAACTTGTTATCATATTCTTTACTAATATCAAAATTGGTTTTAGAAATATCTTTCTCTTTTTTAATATTTTTCATATATTTTTTCCCTCCCTAGTTCTAAGGAAAAATAAAATGTCCCTTTTATCAAATTTTAATAAAATAATGTGCTTAAAATAACTTATTCAAAATAATGTACTTGATACAAAATATAATTTTATGTTATGTAATTATATTTTACTTTTTGTAAAAATACAATATAATTTAATAATAAATTTAAAAAATATTAATGTGAGGGAAATAATGGCAAAAAAGAAAAATATTTTTAAAGAATTACATCAATTAAAACGTGAAGAAAAAGAAATTCATGAAAAAGAAGTTAAAGAAATTGTTGAAGAAACATACCATAATCAAACAATAAAATTAGAAACTTATCAAAAATTAAAAAAAATTACTTGATACCATTATTTAATTGCTATTTTAACTAGTGCATTTTTACTTGGAATTAGTTTTTTATTAGGAATTTTTGCCTTTAAAGATATCAAAAAAACAGAATGAATTGTTGTTAGCTTCTTTGTTTTAATTTTATTAATCTGATTAATTTTAGGCTGATATAAAAATAAGCAAGCCGCAGCTTACTTTAATGATCATCGTCACCGTTACCAACCCACTTTAACTGACGAAGAAGCAATAATTAAAAAAACACGAAAAATATTATTAATCATTGCTGGAATATTATTAATTTCTTCAATAATTATCTTTTTTACTATTTAATTTATTTTTATAAAAATTAACCAACCTTAAATTCTAGCATCTGTAAAAATACAAAGTCACTATCATTAATAACTTGTTTACTGCTAGGTCTAATAAAGAAATTATAAGCAAAAGAATTATAACCAAAATTTATCGTATAAAAGGGAAAAAATGTTTTTAGTCATGGTCTAAATACTTCTACAACAAAAAAAACATTGCTTTTTGATTAAATTAATTTTATATTTTTGATTTCCGTGGTTATTTAGGTATATCTTGAACTTAGAATTTAAATCTCATTTATATTTTTCTTTAAAAAAATTAAAAATGGGTCTAAAAATTGGCGTAAAATCCTTTGTTTCTATTTTTTGCTCTCAAACACTAGCATTTTTAACTAATGCATCAAACTCATTTTGCCGCATCTTAAAAACCAAACGATAATTATCCTTCCATGTTTCTAATTTATAATAATGTCAAAAATCTATTACTATTTCCGCAAATTCCTGTAAATATAAATCAACTTTCTCTTTCCCAACTAAAACTCTAATTTTTGTTTTAAAAAATATTGCACTATTTGGTTTTGGAAATGGTAAATTTTCAATTCTACTTTGGTTTGGCTTAAAATTGTATAGAATGCTCCTTATATAATAATCACCATCTGTTGGCATATTTTTTTTATAAAATTTTAAAAAGTTTTCTACTGTCAATTTTTTCTCAGGATACCCCTCTCCCGCTCAAGCCAACACAGACTCACTTTCATATAAGTGACTCGTAATATAAAAGAATTTATTATTCATATTATTTGTCAGGGTTGAGCGAACATTATCATAAAATTTAATTTCTTCCTTTTTTAGTTTTTCTTTANTAGACTTCTTGCATAATCTAGTTATTTTAAAATTCCTATAAAATATATTTAAAATAGAAATTATAGGAATCTAAAATTATGAAATTTGATAAATTTGATTTTATTAATGATAAAGAATTATTCCGATTAACAGGAATAAAACAAGCCACTTTTAATAAAATGTTGTGAAAACCATATACATTTTAGACCACTGATTTAGTCTT
>NZ_MQTY02000021.1:11553-12743 GCF_016082285.1 Spiroplasma sp. Moj | reverse complement strand
ATTTAGTGGAGTTAATTATTCATATATTATATATTTTATATTTGCAACTGTATTTGAAATAATTTAATTGTTCATATATCATAAATATATTTGCAAATTCTTATCCGAAATTTTCAAATATTTCATAAAGTTCATCAAAAATAGAAAAGTAGAAATTTCGTTGGGTATATTAAAAAACCTTTACGTGTTATTATTAATTCATATGAAATACTGAAAAGAAGTTAAAAATCAGCCCATATAAAACGAATATCATTGTAAACAGCAGCAGGTGGTATTATATCGGTCTGCATATGCTCTCCTATGCTCGCTCTCCAGGCTGAGCTTAATGTTGACTTCGTATGATAAAAGAAATACAAAATTTATTGAAGCCCCAAGGTTCTTTTTATTTTCGGCCCCCATTTTGGAATGAACCGACTGGACCGTTTTCATAGGACAAGATTGATTAAAGATTCTTACATCTATACATATAAATATTCAACTATATTTTAGTGTATATATATTTTATAATTTTTTAAATAATATATATAATATATATAATATATANNATANTNTNTATANGGTTCAGGACTGGAATATACACTTGAAATACATTTATTATAGAAGGTCTAAGGGAAAGTATTAAATAATATTTTACTATATATATAATTATAATTTAAAAAAATAGTTACATATATATACATTTTATTTAGGCTATTAATTGTCTTATGCTAACAGCGTCAACGACTGGAATATACCCTTCAAGTGCATNAACTNTNNNTTTTTATGGAAAAAGATTAAACCTATAATTTAATTATATACTAATATTTTANTAATANAATACTTTTTGTATATTATAACTAAACTTAATATATTTGATTACTAATTTAGTCCTTAAAACGCGTAATAAGCATTATTTTTAAGAATAAAATTATTACATAATTCATAATTTTGCTTGCATATATATATATATATATATATAATATACTAAAGGTAAATCTTGATAAAGAATTTCAATAAATAGTTTCAAGATTAAGAAAAGGAGAAAAACAAGTATGAAAAANTTACTNAGTTTATTAAGTNTNTTAACNATTNGTGGAACTGCTGTNCCAACAACAATTGCCGCTAGTCCTTATCAAAAAGAAGAAACTATCAAAAATAATGATATTACTTATCAACAAATACATAGTTTAAAAAGAATTAAAAAAAGTTTA
>NZ_MQTY02000021.1:7244-11548 GCF_016082285.1 Spiroplasma sp. Moj | reverse complement strand
GNNNTCAACATTTAGATTAAACAATTTTGATGAAGAAAAATATATGATTGGTAAATCTGGCAAAGTTTATTTTNNTAATATGTATAGTTTTCGTCCCGTTATAGAAATCAATGAAAAAGTAAATTCTATAGTAATTGATGAACAAAAAAATGGAATAATTACTGGAGAATCTTCTAATATATATAGTTTTGGGTTCATATATAAAAAATAATAAAGTAATAAAAATAGATTTATCTTTACTAAAAGATTGAAAAGCAAATTTTGATTCTTGAATAAATCAAATTAATTTAGAAGAAAATACTACTTTAAAATTAATGAATTTAACAGATAAAAATAATTGAAAAAATAGATTTGTATTAGAATTTCAAAATAAAGTACATTCTTTAAAACAAGATTTATCAATTATAAATAATAATTTAGAAATTTTAAAATTAAATATTCAATTACAAAATTTAATAGATCAGTTTAATAATTTAAAAAATAAAATTGATAATTTAATTAATAAAGTTAATAATTTAGAAACTAAATTAAATAATAATGCTAGCATTAGCGATAGTATTAATCCCAATGAATGTGTTGTAAATAGTCTTAGAGATAATACGGCGGGTAATGCTGCTGCCGGGTTAGTTAGTGGATTGCTTACAGGAATGACTGCTGGTGCTGTTTTTGGATCAGTTGCTCCGGGACCAGGTACTATAGGTGCTGCTGTTTTGGGCGGAATAATTGGTCTTATATCGGGCGCTGTTGGAGGAACTTTTTATGGAGTTACAGTAGCTGCTATAAATTGTTAATTATTTAATTATAAAAATTTATGAAAAAGTTATTAAATTTTCTAGGAATAATCTCTTTAATTGGAACAAGTACCGCTNGTTTAGTTGCTTGTGATAACATAGCAGAATATACACCCGAAGAATTAGAAAAACTAAAAGAAGAAAACAAAATAAATACAAAGAACCAAACTATTAGAGATAATTTAGAATGAATAGCACCACAAGAAAGACCATTTAATAATATTGATAATAAATATTATTATGTGGTATGGCGTGGCAATAAAAATAATACTTGAAGAATTATTAAATTTTTAAATGATACAAATAATGNAAAAAAAATAGATAATTATGTTAAATATAGTCTTATTTTTAAACCGCCACGATTTCGTTATTATACATTATTAATTAAAGACGGAATTATTAATACAAATAATACTTTATATGCCNATGATGGTTCATATTTTAAATCAGTTTATTGTTGAAATTTAGCTGATACTGGACCTGACTTAATTGTTGATGATAAAGGTAATGTAAAAGTTAATGGAGAATAGAAAAAGAGATTTAATAATCTCTTTTTCATTTTTATCTTGGTTTAAATGTAATTTTAACAGGGTTATTACTTTTATTTCTAATACCTAATACATTTGGATTAGAAACATCTAATACAATATCTTTGTCATTACCAAAACTTAAATAACTATCTGCTCCTAAAATTAATTCTGCATGAATTAATTTTGTAAATCTAATTTTTAATTTCATATCATTAGTATAATATGCTTGTAATTCTGTTTTTTTAATTTCATCTTTATCACTATTAAATAATTTTGTTGATTTAAGTGTAAAAGAAACTCTAATAGTTAATTCATTTTTTGATATATATTTGTTAAAATAATCATCATAACTTGGTAATCCATTAGTATATGCAGTAGAAAATGTTTTAATATCATTTACTCTTATATTATCTGTATATAAAGTTATTGTATTATCAAAATTAACTTTATCAGTTTGTGAACGACCACTTTCTAGTAATTTTATACTAGACAATGGATTTTTATTAGTACACCCAGAAACGCCCCCAAAAGTAATATTAACATTTTTATTAGGAATAAAATTTTCTATTTCAGGTGGTCCACATTCAACTTGTAAATTATTAAGATTACTTATTTCTATTGTTTTATAAGAACTAATAAATTTATCGATACTTTGAATTGTTGGGTCAATTTGTTTTAAATCAATTTCAGTTTCACAATAACCTTCATTAAATTCATTAGAGAACAAATTAACATCAGGGTATAATGTAGTATTAACTTTTCTACATTGTGCTTGTGCTGTAATTTTAGTTAATAATGGTAGTACTACATTAGAAGGCATAATATCTTTTGTATACTCTGGATAATTATATGGCACTGGCGGGAGAACATATTGTGGATAATTAAATGTTGGTATTTCATAGTCGTGTGGTAATAAGAAACTAGTTTTATAATTAGTTGTCATATCGCGTAAATAATTATTTAATGTACTTTTTGTTTTTCCACGAAAACTTCATACTGATAATCGTAAATAATCTTCTTCATTATTGGTATATGGGTTATCAGCATAAAAGATAATTTCAAAATTACCTTTATATAANGCTTGNATTGAAAACATATCAATAATATAACTACAATTTGTCCCANCTGGTGTTTGTAAAAATTCGCAATCATTATCTTTTTCACTATCACTAACTGGTGTTTGTGCATCTACTGCTCTTACTAATTCATTAATTAAATAGATACGATTAGTTTTAGGATTTAATTGTTTTAAATTATAAGTTGAATAAGTTATTCGTTCAGTTGGTTTACCATCTTTTTTTAAAACATTACCTTGTATTTTATCAGTTAATAAAGTTGTAAAACCTAAACTAGTAGCATTTGNTCCAAAGATAGCACCAACTTTATCATTGCCTTGTTCTCTAAAAATTTCAAATGGTAAATAACCTTTACCTTTTGAGTTTTCAGACCAAAAAGCATCATTATAGAAACTATAAACACTAGAACTCATAAAACCATTAAGTCATTGGAAATTAGGTCAAGTTTTTTCGTTTTGATTAATTACTCATCCTCATGGAATACCAAATGAAATAAAGTTTAAGAANTTACCAACTCCNCCTGGTATCGTAAAAGGATTAAATACTAATTTTTGCGTATAGTTTAAAGGTAATACTGTAATTTGGCGATTAATAAAATTATTCATATTTAAAATATCTCAAACATTACATTTACCCATTTTATTATATTCAATTTGAACTTGTCCAACAGTATTACCAAATTCATCTTTTCTTCTAAAATATGATGATGCTTGGGTACTAATTATATTNATTAACATCTTCATNNNTNNNANTTNTANNNTNNTTAACATCTTCATTATTTACTTTTATTTTATCTGGTGGAGTAATCATTCAATTTTTAGACCAATAAAATTTAGAGTCATTATCTTCTTTATGAATATTTCTACCAACACTAGAATTAGTTGCCGATGTAGTGGAGGAGTCAGTTATTACAATACCTTCACTATTTTTTTGATTTCAAAAGNCATATCTACTTTCCATATCTTTTTTTCAATCTTCATAACCAGTTATCATTGTTGGTTGAATCCCTTGAATGTTATATCAACTTACTTCTGGTGATGCATAAGTATTTATTTTATCAGGAGGAGCAGGATACATGTTATACATTAATAAATCTCGTGAATTCATAACTTTTTTATTAAATTGACCTTTAATAATTGGTCGACCAATAACTGGCATATCAAAAAAGATTGGATTACCATAAAATTTAACTGCCATTGCTCTAANACCAGGGTCTTTTAATAAAATATCATCTAATTCAACAATACCTTTATTTAATTTTTCATCATAAGTTATTTTAGGAAAACAATAACCCTCTCCTGGAGCACTTGTTTGAATAAATTGTCTTACTGCCAAACCACTATTACTAATTTTGTCATTAATACTTGAAAATGTAATTTCTTGTCATAAAAAACTACCATCATATGGTGAATAATAATTAATAACATTTGATGGATATAATCATTGTCTATCTTGTGGTGCAGAATTAATATCACCACCACCAATATTTAAACCACGGTCATTAAATACACTATAAAAATTATAATAATCATTAATATTTAATTTATCGNCATCTTCATCTAAAATTAATAAAGTATATTGTCTTTCAGTTGATTGCTGAGTAAATACTTGTTCAAATTTAGCCTCACCAAATTGAATTGAACTTCTATCATTAATCATATAAGCATCTCAATATTTACCAACTTTAACTTCTTTTGTATAAAAGTTATCTGCTTTATTATCATTATTCATAAAATAACTTAATTTATATTGATTTAAGTATTCTAGCATTCTATTAACATCATAAATGTTTTCACCATCAATTAATTTTCAATAAACATTATTATTTTCATCTTTTAATTTTATCGCAAAAGGTGTTTCATTATTGGCTCATATAGTTGAGTTAATTGGTTGTTTATTAAAATCAT
>NZ_MQTY02000021.1:3142-7239 GCF_016082285.1 Spiroplasma sp. Moj | reverse complement strand
GTNAANNTTTAATAACTATTTTATCTTTGGTACAAATTAAATTTAATATAAATCCACTATCACTTTGATGATAATTTAATCAAATATCAGCACCTTGTTCAATTTCATTTATTTTACTTACTCGTGATGTAAAGTTAAANGGGTTAATTCATAAATCAATATTGCCNTCATTAGTNTCTAATAAACCAAANATAGTTTTACCCATTAAACTTGCTGTTAATTCATTNTTATCTAATTTTTCTTTNATTTTATAAGTTTCATATCATCAATTTAATTTTTCTAAAATNTCTTTACGATGAGACTTAAATAAAATATNTTTACCATTAACTAATCTCATTTGATGACGAGCAATAATATTGGCTAAATTAATAGTTCAATCATAATTATAAAATTTTAAAACACTATTAATATCATTTAAGTTTGGTAAACTAGGNAAAGTATTATTCATNGTTATTTTTCTCCTTTAATTTTAAAATAAGTGCATAATTAATAATATTTACTGTTAATAAATTTGGTTCATTTNCTAAAACTTGTACACATACTTTAACTTTTTGATATTTCTTAATATATTCGTTATATAAATTTAATTTACATATTGCGATATTATNTTTTTTTAATTCTTGACAAAGTCTTTTTTTAACTTGTCCACAAACAGACATATAAGGTCTTTTTGCATTTATTACACGCTCATCATGTATTACATAAATATCTTTTTTCATTAAGTTAATCACTCCCTTTGTTGTCATAATTTATAATCTGCTGAACTATTATGTTTAANCATTGGTACTAATTCAAAGTGTAAAGCATAAAAATCACTATCAAATGTATCATCATATAAATCTAANATTCTCTCTTNTCTAGCATCTGGTTTATCTTCTCATTGAATTAATTCATATTGGGTTTTACTTACAGGACATTTTTNTCATAATCATTTTAATTGATTAGTATTTATTAACATTGTAAANGCTTCTATACGATGTCTTATTTTAAATTTCTGCTTTTGTGCTGGTTTAAATGTCATATATTGACCAAAANTATAATTATATTTTTNTCNATTTAAACTTTCTAATGTTGCATAAGCACTATCATCAACATTAATTNATATTCCTTGTTGTATTAAATTAAANTATTGGTTTAATTGATTGTTGTAAAACTCTAAAATATCTTTAACTTGTTCTAATGGTCCTTTAAATTGNTGTGTAGCATTTGANTGNGTATATTCNNCNACTTTATATGCTTTTTTATTAAATGAATTATATATTCAAAAACTNGCNGCNGTTGTATGTCCTTTNGGACTAGTAGAGTTTGCTAAGTCAACACCACCTAATAATTTAGTTGGTTGAATAATATCTGTTGCTTGCATTATATCAATATATCTTGCAAAGATTGAACCACTAGTATTACCTGGTAATCCTCAACTCCANACTCTTGCTCTTTCAATATCTAATTNCTCTAATCTTAATTGTTCATTAACTTTATCTTGTGGTAATTCATAATTTAATCTTCAACTAGAATAATGAATAATAATCTTCATATTTCATTTTTCAATATANTTNATTTGTTCATATTTACTACGCATTATTTCTTCATNAAAAGGCATTAATTCATTACAATAACCAACAATATATCTTTTTAAACTTTCAGGATTACATGTATTAATTGTTATTTTATTTTGATAACCNCGAATAGCAAACTCTAAATCACTTAAATCTTTTTGTTGAAATTGATCACATTCTTCTCTTCAATCAATNACTAATTTATATTTATTNAAATCAGCAAAAGCTTTTAATTTTTCTTTCCGACTTGGTGAATGTAAACCTTTACAATATATTTTNCTNTCATTTGATAAAGTAAAAGTAAAATTTGATAAATTAATAGTATANGGAATATNATTTTCATCTAACATATTTCATATATTTTGAAATACACTATCTTTTAAATCTTTACTNCAATACATACTAGCAATGATACAAATTGGTTNTTTAATTAATAAACTAATTTTTAATAATTCACCAAACATTTTAATATTTGAAATAGTCTTACCACTATATCGTGTNCCAATTTGATTAATTTCATTNACTAATTCATATTTCTTAGCAAATGGATATTTATCACCAACAGTACTATTTTGTAATAACCAATAAGGTGTTTCTAANAAATAAGTAAAATGATTAAGCATTATTATCACTTTCTTTTTTAATATCTCTAATATCAGTTTGTAAATTAACNATTATTGGTTGTTGATTATTTAAGTTTAATTCTTGTTCTAACTGTTTTTCTTGCAGTGAATATTTATAATTAAATGCTCGTTGTCAATATAATTTAGCACCATCTGGTGATTTCATNATAAAATTAATTATTTCACTTTCAATTCTATCAACTTGTTTTTCAAGTAAAGGAACTATCTTCTCGCTCTTGTAAATTTCATATCTTCATCGGTTAGAAAGGTTGAATTTATTGGTTAAATCATTCAAAGTATATGGTTTATTAGGTGATTTATTTTGCCAAAATTCATCTATTTTACGATAAAATGTTCGTAAACTTGCTGTTTTTGGATTAAATTCTTTCATTTTTTACTCCTTTTTGCGTATTAAAATTGCTATTATTTAATGAATATGATTAAATAAAAGAGTAATAAAGAAACTTATCAAGAACTAAACACCTATCAAAATGTATTAAAGAACTTAATATTATTTTTATTATGNTTATTTTACATTAAAAAAAGACTTTTTCAAGTCTTAATTTTTTAATTTATAAACAAGTTTTTAGAGCTTTGGAAAATCTATTAAACTTTTATAAATATAATTTAAATATAACACTTTATATAAAAATGTCAAATAAATTTTTAAAATTTTATTTTTTTATGATAAAACTATTTTCAGAAAGAGAGCTTTTGGATATGAGAAAATTTAAACATTTAAGTATTAATGAAAAAATTATATTAAAGGATTTATCTATATCAGAATTATATAAAAAGAAAAATGATAAGATTAATTATTCAAAGATAGCACGTTTTATGGGAAGAGATAAGGAAACAATTCGGCGTGAACTTAAAAAGTTTAAGGAATATGACCCTTTAAAATCACAAAAACAATATCTTAAAAATAGAAAAAATTCTAAAAAACATATTACTTTAACAGTTAAACAGATTAAGTGATTAAATAAAAATTTTAATACTTTACATAATACTCCGGAAACAATTTGTAAATTATATGAACAGGAATTTAATGAAAAGTTTCCGATGTGTTTTAAAACACTTTATAAATATATTTATTTAGGATTATTTAATATGGATAAAAAATATCTTTATTTTAAAGGAAAGAAACGAAAAACGAAAAATAGTACTGATAATCGTGGTAAATTATCTAATTATCGGACTATTGAAGAAGCTAAACATGATAGATATGAATTTGGTTGATTTCAAATGGATTGTATTGTTGGTGCTGATCATAGATCATCTGTTCTTACTTTTACAGAAGAATTAACTAAATTTACTATTGCTGAAAAATTAAAAGAACAAAGTGCAAAAGAAGTTGTTAAAACTATTAAAAATATTTTTAAGAATAGATTATTTAAAAATTGTATTAAAGGCATTATTACTGACCAAGGTAAAGAATTTAGTAACTGAAAAGAAATAGAAAAAATTATTGGTGCTAATGTTTATTTTTGTGATGCTGGAACACCCACTCAAAAACCTCACGTTGAAAGAATGAATAGAGATATCAGACATTGATTACCGCCTGGAACAGATTTTAATAAAGTTGATAATAAACAATTAAATTGAATAATGAAGAATATTAATAATAAATTACGCCCTTGTCTTAACTGAATTTCTTCTAAAAAGGCATTTGAATTTTTAACATTAGTTCATAAATAAATTTATTAATAAAACTTAATAAATGATTTTTTAGTATGCTTAAATATGGTTAAATTAAGTTATATTTATAAAATATTTTAATTTTTTTAAAAAATAGTTGCATTTATTTTAAATGATGTTATCATTTTACTAATAAGAGCTTTGGAAAAAGCGTGTTTGCAATTACAATTTACAAATTGTAAACTGTAAAACGAAACGCGCTAAAACAACTCTTATTAAA
>NZ_MQTY02000021.1:0-3132 GCF_016082285.1 Spiroplasma sp. Moj | reverse complement strand
GGAGTTTTATTAGTTATGATTCAAAAATTTAGTAATGTTTATCAATTTTCAACAATAACAAGTTTAGCTGCTGGTAATTTTGATGGTATGATTAAGCTTGGGACGTTATTAAAGCAAGGTAATTTTGGATTAGGAACTTTTGACCATTTAGATGGTGAATTAATTGTGCTAGATGGTGTGGGGTATCAATTAAAATCAGATGGAACAGTTAATGAAGTTACGGCAAGTATGACAAGTCCATTTGCTGTTATGGCATTTTTTGAAGAACATCAAAAAATTAATATTTCACAACTAACTAGTTATGAAGAAATTCAACAAGTTATTGTAGATAATTTACCAAGTTTAAATTTATTTTATGGGATTAAAATTAATGGTTTATTTTCGGAAATAAAAACAAGAACTGTTTCATGGCAAGAAAAACCATATCCAACTTTATTAAAAGCATCAGAACAACAAGGAATTCTTAATGCTAAAAATATTAATGGTGATATTGTTGGTTTTTGAACTCCATCTTTTGCCAATACATTGGGAGTTAATGGTTTCCATTGCCATTTTATTAATACTGAAAAAAATACTGGAGGTCATATTTTTGATTTTCAATTAGATTCAGGTACTATTGAAATATGCTATTTTTCAAAAATTAACTTAGAATTACCCACAAATAAAAAATATTTAGAAACAAATTTAATGGCTTTTGAATTACAAAAGGAAATTGAATTAGCAGAAAATGCAAAAAAATAAAATTATCTTAAATCTTAAAGTTCTTAATTAAGAACTTTAAGATTTTTTTATTTAAATTTATATTTTTAAAATAAATTTATAATTTAAGGATTTATATTATAAAATTAATATGTAAAGTAAAAACTATGAAATTAAATTTTTAAATAATAAATAATAAATTTTAGAAAGCCAGGGTATTATAAAAAAATGTGATTTAGTAAATCAGATAAAGAATTAGAACAGGAATTTAAAAGCAATTTAAATGTTGGATTATTTTCAAAACAAACCAAAGAAAGATTAGTTAAAAATGGAAAAAATGAATTACCAAAACCTAAAAACAAACATTGAATTTTAATTTTTTTAGTTTCATTATTAAATCCATTATTTTTTATTTTAATTATTGCAGGAGTTACTTCGGTTATTATTGAAAAAGTTGTTAATAATCGAATTTATGTGATAGATTTTATTGTGATTTTATGTATCGTTTTATTAAATGCCTTCATTCAAACAATTGAACAAATTAGAGCAAGAAAATCCCTTGATTCTTTAAAAAAATGACAATTCCAGTAACGATTGTTAAACGAGATGGTGCAATTTTTGAAATTCCGGTTGATGAATTAGTTGTAGGTGATATTGTTATTTTAGAAGCAGGGAAATATATTCCAGCTGATATTCGCATTTTAGAAGCAAATAATTTATTAATTGACGAAGTTGCATTAACTGGTGAATCAGTTCCTGTTGAAAAAATGGTGAAATAATTTTAAAAGAAAAATTAGTGTTAGCAGAACAGACTAATATGGCTTTTATGTCAACTTTTATTACAAATGGTTGAGCAATTGGGATTGTTGTTGCAAATGCTGTTGATAGTGAGATTGGAAAAATTGCTGCTGTGGTTGTTAAAACAAAACAAGAAAAGACACCATTACAGTTACGCTTAACAAAATTAACAAAAGTTGTTAGTATTTTTGCGGTTTTATTAGCAATCTTTGTTTTTGTTTTCTTTTTATTAACTGATGAAAATAGTTGACCAATTAATTTAATGACAGCAGTTACAATTGCAATTGCTGTTATCCCAGAATCCTTAATTGTTATTGTGTCAGTTATTTTATCATTATTAGTAAAACGAATGACAAAAGTTAATGTTATTGTTAAAAAATTAGATGCGGTTGAAACATTAGGTTCAGTTAATGTTATTTGTTCAGATAAAACAGGGACTTTAACTCAAAATAAAATGACAGTTAAAGAGATTATTTTCAATAATGAGATTCTTAAAGAAAATGATTTTAATTATAACCAAAATAATAAGGCAACTTTTCATTTTATTAATTGTCTAACTTTATGTAATGATGCTATTAACCAAAAAAATGAACAAATTGGTGATCCAACTGAAATTGCTTTAATTGATTTTACAAGAAGATTTACAATTAGTGAAGTAGAATATCGTGAAAAATATCTTCGTGTTTTAGAAGTTCCCTTTGATTCTGATCGAAAATTAATGTCAACTGTTAATCATGTTAATAAACAGGAATTTGTTTATACAAAAGGTGCTCTTGACCAATTATTACTGCAATGTAATTGAATTTATTTAAATAACGAAATTGTTCCATTAACTGAAGAAATGAAGAAAGAAATCCAAGAGGAAGCATTAGATTTATCAAGTCAAGCATTACGGGTTTTAGCTTTTGCTTTTAAGAAAAAAGATCAACAAGACATTGAGACTAATTTAATTTTTTTAGGTGCTGTTGGAATGATTGACCCACCACGTCCAGAAGCGGTTGAAGCAGTTAGAAAGGCACATGAAGAAGGAATTAGAGTAATTATGATTACTGGAGATCATAAAGCAACTGCTTTAGCTATTGCTAAAGAATTACGTCTAGCAGTTTCAGAAGCGAATGTTTTATCTGGCCATCAAATTGATAATATGAATAATCATAAGTTACAAGAAAAACTACGTGATGTATCAGTTTTTGCAAGAATTAATCCTGATCATAAAACAAGGATTGTTGAGTGTTTGCAATCAATGAACTATGTTGTTTCAATGACATGTGATGGCGTTAATGATGCTCCAAGTTTAAGCAAAGCCGATATTGGTGTTGCAATGGGAATAACAGGGACAGATGTTTCAAAAGAAGCTGCAAATATTATTTTACAAGATGATAATTTTTCAACAATTATTCGTGGTGTTGAAGAAGGACGGAATGTGTATCATAAAATTAAACGGATTATTGCTTTTGTTTGTATTGCACAATTAGCAAATGTGTTAGCTTTTATTATTATTTCAGTTACAACTAAAATTAAACCATTTGATTCTGTTAACATTTTATGGTTTAACTTAGTCATTGAAACATTAATAGACTTCTTGCATAACCTAGTTATTTTAAAATTCCTATAAAATATATTTAAAATAGAAAT
>NZ_MQTY02000020.1:0-12766 GCF_016082285.1 Spiroplasma sp. Moj | reverse complement strand
AATCAATTACATAGTAATCTGATAAGTCTTTTTTTCTGTTTCTTTTTATTTTTCGACTAATACTCATAAAAAGACTTCCTTTCTGCGGTTTTAACCGTTTTTTAACCCCTTATCAGCGTTGATATTTTCCAAAATGTAGAATAATATTCTTTTGGTTGGTTTCAACGATGATTTTATTTTAAAAAATATTGAAATTATAGATGAAATTTTAATCTCATAAAATGGTATCATCACCATTGAATAATTCTTTAATATCTTCTGAACTATAATTTACTTGTTCTTCGGCAATAATTTCATTTGGTTTTTCAGATAGTAAAATATCTTTTTTTAAATCATTATTTGTATGTAAAAATTCATAATTAGATACTTGTACTATTCACTGTGTTTTATCTTCTTTGTTTTTATAAGATTGTAAAATACCCGTAATTGCAATTTGAGAACCTTTTTGACAATATTTTTGTAAAATAGTTGCTTGTTTATTTCAAACTTGACAAGGGATAAAATCAGTTTCTTTTTGTGTTGAATATGGGCGTGTTATTGCCAATTGAAATATGGCATATTCTTTTCCATTACTTGTTTGTTTAATTTCTATATCTTTGGTGGTTCTACCAATTCCTATAAATTTATTCATTATTTCACATCCTTTTTTCCAAAATAAACAATAATCAGATTTAATTTGATTTACTGGACATTGACATTTTTTACAATATTTCGCCATTATTAACCATATCTCAATTTGTAGCAATAATTTCACTATCAGTACTTAATAAATCATCAGTAAGTTCGTTTATTTCATTTTCAATTATTTGTTTAACTGTTTTTTTCCATTATTAAATTTATCTTTTACTACTACTAAATAATTCATATAAACCTCCTAAATTATTGCTTTACCAAATTTGATATATTTATGTAAAAATAATGAAAATCACTATTTACTGATTGTTCAATAATTTTACAGTCTTTAAAAAATTCATAATCTTTAAAATCTATTATTTTTCCTTTAAAAATAATACTTTGACAACTTCAAACTTCAATATTTAAATTTTTATTATAAACTTCAATCCAATTTTTTAATTTATATGTCATTATTTTAATTCCTTTCTAATCAAATATTTTCATAAATAAAAAAATAGGTATAATGACTTTTTTATCATTCTACCTATACACAAAAATTAAAAAATGTTATAATTTAACCAAGAACTAACAAAATTGTTCGGTTCAGTTAAATTATATCAGACCCTACTAATTGGTTCGTTAGACCGCTTAATAGGTGTATAGAAGAATGACCCTCAAGTCATTTTTCTTTTCGTTTATTTAGTTGTGTTTATTATAGCATAAATATTTACTATGACATTTTTAAAAAGTATAATTATTTATATTGTTGTGTAGAAAAGATAGTTAGAAAATTTTTAGCAAAAATTTTAGGAATAGTGCGTGGTTCTCTAACTATCTTTTCTACACAACAATTTTTTATTTTAAATAGCTATGACATTTTTAAATGATGTTGGCTTTATCTTGGCGGACTTGCCAACACTGAAAGGGTTTTTTAACCCTTTTTTATTTTGTACCATTTTTTAATTCCCCCTTATGCAATGCATAAAATAACATCTTTTAAACCCAGCACAACCGCACTTGCCAACATCACAATTCCCAAACAAACACCAACCCAAGTTACGCGAGCAATCGTTTCTCTGCGTTGTTCGGCGTTTTTGGCAAATTTCCCAGCAATGCCATAATACGCCACCATAACAATACCAATAACGATTGCTATTCCGATTAGAATAGGCATTCCCACGGAAATTATTTTATTGCCGATTTCTTGTAAACTAGTTATCCCTGTGTTCGCTAGTAACATCATCTTATTTATCTCCTTTTTGTTTTGCTTCTCATTCTTCATCATCTATTTTCATTTGTGCAATATCTTTTTCTGTTTTTGCCACAAAGGCTTTTTCTTTTTTGTCGCGGATTGGTTTTAAAATAAACGGNTNAANCACAAACCGTTTAAACAACCAANCAAGAAGAGCAAAACCAGCAAACGACCCAACAACAATGCCAAAGATAGCCCAACCAGCTAGTCCTTTTTTATTATTGTTAGTTATCGGTTCTGGATTTGGAATTGAGGATATTGGTTGATCTTTTTGCTGTATTGAAATAGTTTTGGTAGTAAAACTTAGTAATTTTGTACTACCATCGACTGCTTGAACCTTGACATCTTTGTTTGTTGTTCAATTACCCGCAACAAGATTATCAACACTAATAACATAATCGGTGTTTTTTACAACATTCGGAGCATACTTTTCAACTTGAGATTTTACACTAGCAAGCATTTTTGTTTTATAGGCATTAATTTCATCTTGGGTCACATTTTTAATGTTAGTAACAACAAATTCATCTAACTTTAAATCTAAATGTGCTAAACTTTGTTTTCAAGTCTTCGATAACTCAAACAACTCATTTAGTTGATTTTCACTATAACCGCGGATATTTTTATATCCATTATCTTCTGCTCACTGTTCAAATTGTTTACCATTATCAGTATTTCAATAATGTTCTACCGATTGTTTTTTTGATACTTGCAGATAAATAGTTTTCGTATGCGTTGGTAAATCTTGATGTTGCAATTCAACTAAATAACGACCATCAACCGAACCATATTGCCCTTTATCAATCTCTAAGCCATTTATTGGGTCAATAACATTTGATTGTGATGTTTTATTTCATTTATCATCACAACCATACATAACCCCAGTTATAACATTGTCAATTGATGGTTGTTTGATTTTAATAGTACTTTTTCCATTCGCATAATAAAATGTATCAACCTTGTTTGTCATTTTAGTATTGTCAAGTTGTGCCAAATAATTTTTCTCTATTTGAACACCATTTGCCGATGATGTTAAATTAATTTTTACTTTTACCACCGCTGTGGGAATAAAATTGTATTTAACTATCACTGAACCTTTGTAACTCTTGCTATCTGGTTTTGCGGTTAATGTTGCAGAATGATTATCTTTATTTGTTATTTCAATTTGCGAAAAATCATTAATGACATTGCCATTTTTTTGATTAACAGCAGCGAAAATAGTATCATCGTTATTATTAATGATATTTTCTAAATTATTATCATTACCAAATTTAATCACATCGCTTAAATTTTCTTTAATAATTGGCTTTGGCGGGTCTATTTTTGCCGCCATAACAACATCAATGTCTTCGCTCGTGTATTTTGTTCCACGAATATCATATTTGATAACTAATTTATGGGTCTTTTCAGTGGACTCAGGTTTAACATTGATATTTACTTTACCACCCAACATATTTTGTTTAACACCATTTCATAAAACTTCTGTAACATTTGGGTTATCAATATTGATATTTGTTTCCCCGTCAACTGTCAAACGCATTCCGTTGTTAGATCATTTTGCTGTTTTAGAATCATCAACAAGTGAAAACAAAATTCCTTGTTGAAATAAATAATTATCTTTTATTTTTAAATTTCAATCTGTAACATTTCCGTTGCTGTCAATTATTGGTGTTTCCGGTTCACCAACATCATCCCAACGATAAACAGGAAAATTAATTCCATATTTTAAATGTTGTCAATATGTATTTTGATTTTTTATAAAATTACTATCAAAATAAACTTTTTCACATTTATATTTATCAATCACTCGAATATAAAAATATCATTTATTGTTTGGTTTTGAAAACTCGTTTTCTCTATTATTATCAACTTTGTTTCATTTGTTTAATATAGAAATTACACTTACATCAAACCCAGTTGTAACATCTCTGGTAGTTGTAGTAAGATCCCGTTTTGTTCTTTCTAGAGTTGCATTGGCAAGCAACGGCGCGGGAACGCTCGCTGTCAGCGTAGTTATTGTTAATAAACTTAATAGTTTTTTCATTGCATATATTCCTTTCTGAATTTTCTTTTTAACAAAAAAGAGAATAGTACCACCGCACTATTCCCACAAGCAATTTCTAACATATTTCAAAGAAGTATCACAAAAATACCACCAAGAAATATGTTAAAATTGTCTGTGGAAACGCTAGTAGAAACCTAGTGTTTCCACGATAGTAATTTATCTCAAAATAAATTACTATCACTTTATATAATTTTGAAAAGTAAGAGGAGAATCTTACTTTTTAATTATAACATAACCTATATGCCTTTTATTTAGATTATGTTTTTTTATTTTGCTAAAATGAGATAAAAATGTAAAGGTTGATATTTATATAGTTGATATTTAGTAGCATAGGAATTTAACTAATACCAAAGATAAAAAATATCTCGGTAAACAAATTATAACACAAAGTTATAATTTACCACAGTTATTATCGCCCGTGGTTATTGTAAATCAATCATCATCGATTTTTTGAATCGTAAAACTACAATTCAAACATTTTTGTAAATCAACATCGACAATCATTAAATTATGATTGATTGTGTCTTTATTTTCTATTTTTTTCATAGTTATTTTATCTACTTTCTAATTTTTATTTTTTGAAATATGAAAAATTATTAATGCTTTATAAGTTTTAATTTTGGTATTTCATTTTTAAAACAGTTTAAACAATAATTTACAAATAAATTTATGTCTGATTCTTCCAATATAATTTCAATTATAAAACAATTGATTAATTTTTCTATATTTTTTTTAAATTCTTTAAATGTTATATTTTTTTCTTTTAAAACATCTTTTAATTCAAAAATAATTCCATTTCATAAATGATAGTATTTAAGTCCAGCATTTTTCTTTTTACATTTATTACAATTTATTCTGTGTTTATTAGTTAATAAATAAACTTTATAAAATACATTTTTGCAAAAACAATCAAACATTAAATTTAATTTTGTAAAAAAATCTTGTTTTTTCATTTCATTTAATTTTAATATATCTTTTCCCATTCTTTTTATCCTATCATTTTGGTTTTTTGCAAAGTCAGTTTTCATATAAATTAGTAGTTTTTTCAACATATAATGTTTTTAATTTATCAAAAACTTCATGTTTTGAAAATTGTTTATTATTATTTGTTTTCTCATAATTAATTAAAAAATTCATAAAGTCTTTTTCGTGATGGCTACATAAAAAAGTGTACCACTAGATAATGTTGCATATTTTTTACAAAAAGAAATAGAACACTTATTCTTTTTCATCTTTATTTGATTTCCTTGATCAGTTCTTCGTATGCTTGTTTTTGTCGCCAATAAACATTATTATCCCAAATACTACTTAACTTATTTTCGGTTTTAATAAAAGTATCAGAGTTCTTTATTATATTTTCAGATAAAAATTCATAAATACTATCATTTTTTAATCATTCTAAAACTGTGGCAGTATTTTCATTATCTTTTATATTATTAAGAATAATATTAATTCTTGGTAAATTTCTGTTATTTTTTCTGCAAATAAAATTTAATGTATTTTTTAAATCAACAATACCTTTATAACTACCAACTCCGCTATTTATTGGAATTAAAATTAAATCAGATAAGGTTAAAAAAGATAATCCTAATTCTTGTATTGTTGGGGGATAATCAATCAAGACATAATCATAACTATCAAAAGTTTCTTGGTTTGATTGATAAATAATATCTGCAATTAAATCTCTATCATTTTCTTGATAAATAGTATTAATTAGAGTACTACTTTTATTTAATTCTTCGTTTCCAACAATAATATCTATATTTTTATATTTTGTTGATTGAATAAGACTTTTTATAGGTATCATATCAATAGCATTAATAATTTTTGATAATGACTTACTTTGTAATATATCTTTTGTTGCAAATTGAACAGATAAGGTTGCTTGGGGGTCAAGGTCAATTAACAAGACCTTTGCCCCATCAATAGCTAATTTATAGGCAACATTTTTGCATAATGTTGTTTTACCAACCCCACCTTTTTTATTACTAAAACTAATCATCTTCATAAATTATGTTTTCCCTTCCATAACGCTCTTCTAAAATTTTATTCATAAGTGTAGTTAATTTTCAATCCTTTTCTTCTGCTTCTTCTCTGAATTTTTTAATTAAGTTTGGTTTAACTGTCATTGATGGTAAAATATTTGTTTTTAAATTTCTTTTTTTAAATTCTTTTGTTTCTTTAAAACTAGATAAATTTTTAACTATTTTATTGTGTTCTAAAAATTCATTATTATTTATCTTTTTTAAGTGGGTTAACTTATTAATAGTTTGTGGCATAAAAACACGCCCTTTCTATACATAATTATTATATAATATATTATAAATAATACAAGTATTATAAATATTATTTATTAAAAAAGTAAACATTTATTATTTATAATAAATAGTATTATAAATAATACAAGTATTATAAATATTATTTATAATAATAAAAATATAATTAACATTTTATTACCATTTACCCACGAAAATAACGTTCGATGCGCCACAGATAACGATAACAAAACAAGCAACAAAAAACCCTTATAAAATAAGGGTTTTAAATAGGGGACTAGTTTAAATTATTCGGTTTAAATTGCTCGCAATATTTCACAAGAATACTAATCAATTGCTTATCTTTTTGTAGTAAGCCTTTTAATTTCACTAGCATTGCGAGCATTTAATTCATTTAGTTTATTTTCAAAATACTCAAATTGCCGCTCTGTATTTGGAATATAATACTGATAAAACAAATTTTTAATATATGTTTTTTGTTTTTATGTAATTTGATTTTTACCATTTCGATAATATCGCCACAAATAATAAAATTGATTATCCTCATATTTTAGACAAATGACAACATTTCAATTTAATTCAAACATTAAATATCATTCCTATATTTTTATTATACTTTGTTGTTTCAAATTTCATAGGTGTTTAGTTCTTGTCAAGCATAGTTATTTATTTTATTTTTTATAATCAATATTTTGTTTTGGTATAGCAATGGTATTTATTTTGGTTTTTTATTGGAAGAAAATATATAATAAAAATAGGTGATTTACCAAATGACAAAAACGATATGATGAAGACCATACCTTAGATTTGTTTATTTGTTGTCTTGCTACACTTTGGTTTTATGCAAGTTCTGTGCTGGGTGGGGTGATAGAGGAGTGAAGAACCCGTGATAGGGGAGTTAGTCTAAGTTGTCTAATTCCGCTAACAGTTGCTCTAGTTCTTCATCGGATAATTTTGGTGGATCACCCTTGTTTTTTTCGTACAATGTGTTATAATCATCAACAAGAGAATTATTTTCTCTGGTAGATGATTTCGCTTTATTAGCAGAATACTTAGTTTTTATGTAAGTTTGGTATTCTGCTTTTAATTTGTCGCTTTCAGCGCAAATTTGTTCGCGCGCTTGTTGGTAAGTTAACCCACTTAAAAATGGATTGGTTGCTTGTTCTTTTTCGTATTTGCGTTGAGACACAGTTAAATAATGCAATTCTTTAATTGCAGTGTCGCGGATTGCTTGATAACCCGCTAAGCGATATTTATTATTATCGCGAGTATTATAAATTCAGTAAGTAAAGAACATATCAAGACCAACCAAAAAGTATTTACCAGTTTTATCAATAAAACACATTATTTTTGGCACACAAATAAACTTGTCATAAATTTTGACTTTATAACTGTCTTGGCGGGTTGGGTGTTGGCGAACTAATTTTTTCGGAATGTAAAAATTAGAGATATGTTTATTCTCATCAAGTTGATTAATAACTTTATAACTCAAACCATTTATCTCAACAAAGTGATAATTTTTTTGTTCAGTTTGTTGTACTTTTTGCATAATATATATGCTCCTTTCTGCGGTTTTGAGCGAATTTAATCCCCTTATTAGCGTTGATATTTTCCAAAATGTAGAATAATATTCTTTTGTTTTTTTCAACTATAATTTAAAGGTAAATATTTATGCTTTATAAATTGTGTTCTTTTTTTATTTTTTCAACGCGTTTTTTATATTCGCGTTGTTTTTCTTTGTCTAAATTGTTGTATCAGTTGCGTTTTCATTCCTGACGAACTCTTACCAATTCAAACTTTTTCTTTTCCAATGATAGTTTGTTTGTGATTAACTTATATGTTTTTTGTTTTTCTTTGGTTAAGTTTTCAAATCAACCACTTTTTCATTGTTTCTCTCACTGTTTTAAAGCTAATCGCCCAGGGTGTTGTTCAGTTTGTTGTTGTCTAATTCTGCGTTGTTCTTTTTGAACATCATTTTGATCATAATCAATTTTTGTGTTCACATAACTTGCTCTGCGCATAACATCAATTCCTTTCTAATCAAATATTTTCATAAATAAAAAAATAGGTAGAATGAACTTTTTTATCACTCTACCTATACACAAAAATTAAAAAATGTTATAATTTAACTGACCTACCAAAAGGTGGGGATTAAATTATATCAGACCCTACTAATTGGCTTTGCCTGCCGCTTAATAGGTTGTATAGAAGAATGACGGTGAAGTCATTTTTCTTTCTTTTTATTTAGTTGTATTTATTATAGCATAAATATTTACTATGACATTTTTAAAAAGTATAATNANNNANATTGTTGTGTAGAAAAGATAGTTAGANAANNNNTAGCATAAATTTTGGGAATAGTGCGTGGTTNTCTAACTATCTTTTCTACACAACAATNTNTNATTTTAAATAGCTATGACATTTTTAAATGATGTTGGCTTTATCTTGATCCACTTGTCGCTAACAAAGTCATCATTATTTTTCACCACCTTTTTGTTTTGTTGCTTTTTTTTCCTGCTTCTTCTTTTTTAATTTGTTCAACTAATTTAAGATGGTGGCGTTTTTTAATTTTTGGTAAAAAATATTTATCAAAAACAAATCTTTTAAACAACCAATACGCCAGACCAAAACCCGCCAAGACACCAACAACAACGCCAATAATTCACAACTTACTATCGCCATCTTGTTTTTTATTGTCTGGTGTTGGTGGAATCTCTTGTTCTTTTTGTTGCACTGGTATTGTTTTAGCGGTCAAACTTAGCAATTTTGTATTACCATCGACTGTTTGAACCTTGACATCTTTGTTTGTTGTTCAATCACCAGTAACAAGATTATCAACGCTAATAACATAATCGGTGTTTTCTACAACATTCGGAGCATACTTTTCAACTTGAGATTTTACACTAGCAAGCAGTTTTGTTTTATAAGTATCGATTTCATCTTGGGTCACATTTTTAATGTTATCAACAACAAAGTTATCCAATTTTAGATCTAAATGCTTTAGATTTTGTTTTCAAGTCTTCGATAACTCAAACAAATTATTTAACTGACTAGCACTAGAACCACGGATATTGTCATATCCTTGTTCTTGGTCTTGTACTCACTGTTCAAATTGTTTGCCATGATCAGTATTTCAATAATGTTCTACCGATTGTTTCTCTGATACTTGCAGATAAATAGTTTTTTTATGCGTTGGTAAATCTTGATGTTGCAACTCAACTAAATAACGACCATCAACCGAACCATATTGCCCCTTATCAATCTCTAAACCACGTTCAGGGTCAATATCGCTTGATTGTGATGTTTTATTTCATTGCTCATCACAACCGTATATTTTTCCATTTATGTCATTGCCAGTTGAGGGTTGTTTAATTTTGATTGTGCTTTTGCCATTCGCATAATAAAATGTATCAACCTTGTTTGTCATTTTAGTATTGTCAAGTTGTGCCAAATAATTTTTCTCTATTTGAACACCATTTGCCGATGATGTTAAATCAATCTTCAAATCCACTGTCGTTGCTGGTACAATATTGTATTTAATATCCACCGAACCTTTGTAACTTTTGCTGTCTGTTTTTGCAGTTAAAGTTGCTTCGGTATCTGTTTTGTCAGTTATTTCAACTTGCGAAAAATCAACTTGACGACTATTTTTATTTGTAATTGCCGCTTTGATAGTATCATCGTTGTTATCTAAGATATTTCCTAAATCATTGTTATTATTAAATTTAATCACATCGCTTAAATTTTCTTTAACAATTCGCTTTGGCGGGTCTATTTTTGCCGCCATAACAACATCAATATCTTCACTCGTGTATTTTGTCCCATTAATATCATATTTGATAACTAATTTATGGGTCTTTTCAGTGGACTCAGGTTTAACATTGATATTTACTTTACCACCCAACATATTTTGTTTAACACCATTTCATAAAACTTCTGTAACATTTGGGTTATCAATATTGATGTTTGTTTCCCCATCAACCGTTAAACGCATACCAGCGTTAGACCAAGTCGCCGTTTTAGAACCATCCACAAGTGAAAACGAAATTCCTTGTTGAAATGGTGTTTTATCAATATTTCAATTAATTATATTCCCATTACTATCAATTTCTGGTGTTATTGGTTTATTAACACCATTTCAACAATAAACTGATTTAAAATATGTACCATTATCTTTATTTCAACTTATAACATCGCTTATTGAACCTGCTTTATTTATAAATAAGTTATCGCCCACCCTTGTTAATGCTAATTCATAATTACCTTGACTATCTAAAACTTTTCTTATATCTGAATAATTAATGTTTTGAAAAGATTTTATTCGTCAATTATTACTATCTTTTCCATGCCATATAACAATATATCACTTATTATCAATTTTACTAAATGGTTTTGTAACTGCTTCAAGTTTTTCTCAATTTTTATATTCAATACCTTTTATTTTTATATCAAATCCAGTTGTGACATCTTTTTCAGTTATCACAACATTTCTTTTTGCTCTTTCTAACACTGTGTTGGCAAGCAACGGAGCGGAAACGCTCGTTGCTAGTGTAGTTATGGTTAATATACAGTTATGGTTAATATACTTAGTAACTTTTTCATTTCGTTATTTCCTTTCTGAAATCTCTTTTTTAATAAAAACAGGAATAGCACTACCGTACTATTCCCACAAAACAATTTCTAACATATTTCAAGATAGTATCACAAAAATACCACCAAGAAATATGTTAAAATTGTCTGTGGAAACGCTAGTTTTCGGCTAGTGTTTCCACGATAGTAATTTATCGGAAAATAAATTACTATCACTAATTTTTATTAAAAATATTTAATTACATAAATATTATATCACTATAAACAATATTGTTTATAGTTTTTTTATTTTGCTAAGATGAGATAAAAATGTAAAGGTTGATATTTAGTAGCATAGGACTTTAACTAATACCAAAGATATAAAATATCTTGGTAAAGAAATTATAACACAATTTATTTGATTTCCTTGATCAGTTCTTCGTATGCTTGCTTTTGCCGCCAATAATAAATATTTTCTCATATACAAATTGAACAAAAAAATATCACTTTTTTTCTTGTTTCTTACTTTCCAGGACATTGTCCTGGTTTTTTTCTTTGTTTCTATTTAGTTGTGTTTATTTTAACATAATTAGGTAGAATTTTGTTTTTTATTTAATTTTTAAAATAAATTATCTAAATAAGTGGGGTCAACTTGTATTTTTTTAATAGACTTCTTGCATAACCTATTAAAATAATTGTAAATATTTTTAAAAAGATACTAATAGGAAATTATAATTTTAATTAATTATGTCTTTTATTTAAAAATTTAATATTTTCCTACAACGAAAAATGACTTTTTTATTTATTATTNTTTTTATTTATTATTTTCTTTATTTATTATTATTATTTTATAATGAGCGGTCATATTTTATTGCTTTGAGCTAAATTCGAAGCGCGCTTTAGTTATATATAAAAAATTGCGTTCACATTAATAAGAAGTTACGTGATGATATTTCATCGACTTATGTTTTAAATTGCAAGAAATAAATAAAATAAAAAAAAATACGGTTTTAGTTATATCTAACTGTGCAAAATGTGATTGTACTGGCTTCAGCTTCTTGATAAGAAGATACAATCATAAATAGTCTTCAATATNNNCTNNNGNTNNATNNNNTNNNATNTATATAATATANNTACCTATATATGTTAATATAAATATAATGGCCCATTTTATATAGAATGTTAAGACATACTAGTATTCAAACTTAAAACTTAAAAAAAAAAACTTAAACTTAAAAAGGTATGGAAAAAATATTTAAATTCAATGGGAAATGTGTCTAATATTCTACATAAATTAATTTTCCACTAACTGAAAATCTTTTTAACATTTCTGAAAATAACAAACGAGTTAATTAATTTTAATTTTAATTTTGATTTGTACACCTATAATAAGTAGCCCAAGAGAAACTACATCAAGCTACAAAACGTTGAGGTAGAGACACACTCAATCCTGACTCACCAATGGAAGTTCTTAGGACAGAACAATACTATTCAATTGTAGTAGAATACATATAATTAAATATTAACAAGCTTAAATTAAAATTATAAAAAATACAACAAAACAAGATTAATTAAAGTACTTAAAAAAATAATAAAAACTATGTATATACATACATACATGTGCATTATTATCATTAATTATAGCTTTAAATATTTAAATATTTTGTATAAACTAAAATTTTTTATAATAAAATATTAAAATTGTTTTCTCATTAATTTTTCTCAAATTAGATATTATTACATAATTTACAATTACATATTAAACAAAAATAATATTACAAACATATTAATTTATAACTAATAAAAATTAGATAAACAATTTTGTTATTTATTTTTGAAGTATTTAATTGAAGCACGTATTTTAAGAAAACAATTAATTTAATTCTAATAT
Organism: Spiroplasma sp. Moj; assembly: GCF_016082285.1. Classification (NCBI taxonomy): domain Bacteria; kingdom Bacillati; phylum Mycoplasmatota; class Mollicutes; order Entomoplasmatales; family Spiroplasmataceae; genus Spiroplasma; species Spiroplasma sp. Moj. The sequence goes on along the minus strand of NZ_MQTY02000020.1, from coordinate 101 downwards.
GCGTAGTTCTAATATGCATATGGTTGTTGAATCGTATATTCTATATATATATATGTTTAGTAGTAGTTGATATTAAAATGCAATTCTTTAAAAATCCGGTT
>NZ_MQTY02000002.1:0-28052 GCF_016082285.1 Spiroplasma sp. Moj | reverse complement strand
TGTTAGCTTTGCCACCTTTTTTAAATTTTTCTATTTCAGCAACCTTTAAAATATCTAACATTTTATTAAAAGTGGCTTGTTTTATTCCTGTTAATCGGAATAATTCTTTATCATTAATAAAATCAAATTTATCAAATTTCATAATTTTAGATTCCTATAATTTCTATTTTAAATATATTTTATAGGAATTTTAAAATAACTAGGTTATGCAAGAAGTCTAATGAATATGCAAGTATTATGCAGTATGCTACTGCAACCGCAGAACAAGTTGCTTGATTACCTAATNNANNANANGNNNTNAGCAACAATTGCAGCCAAAAATGGTAAGGTTCTAGGTAATATTTTAGCAGGAAAGAAAGATTATTTTCCTGGTGGAATTGGAACAAGTATTATGCAGGTTTTCGAAAGTGAAATTGCTCGAACAGGATATATAAAAGAACAAGCAATTTTGAATGGTTTTAATGTGAAAGAGGTCGTTGTAAATGGAACAGATCATACACACTATGTTGCTGATGCGAAGCCAGTAACAATTAAAATTATTTATGACCAAAAAGCTAAAATTATTGTTGGTGCACAAATTTTTCGTTATAATAAAGCTAGTTTAAGAATCAATGCTTTAATCCCAATTATTTGAACAAAAACTAAAATTGGTGAAATTGAGTATTTAGATCTACCATATTCACCTCCTTTTGCAAAAAGTGTTGATGTATTAAACGTTGCTTTGACAAAAATTAATGAGTAATAAAAATTAAAGGAGATAATAATATTAAATGACAGTAAAAAATGCAATTAATTGACGAAAAACTATTAAAAAATATAATAGTGAAAAAGTAATTAATCAAAAAGATTTAACAGTAATACTTGAAGCAGGGCGCTTAGCACCTTGTTCATTAGGAATTGAAGTAACTAATGTTGTTAGTATTACAAATCAAGAATTAAAAAAGAAATTTGCTGATGAAGCAGTGCTTGGCTGAAATCAAGAAAAAGTCAAAGATGCTAGTTGTATAATGCTTATTACGGGTACTAATCCATCTTATTTAGTTTCAACTGAATTTTTAACAAAACGCTTAGAACGAGTTATTAATCAAGCAGATGATTTAGAAAAGGCAATTAAAAAATATCAAACTTTTTTGCAACAAAAAGAACATCTTTCTGCATTTGTTTCAGAACAAGCTCATATTGTAACTAGTTTTATTACAATTCAAGCTGCTGATTTAAGAATAGGAACTACTATTATGGGTGGTTTTGATGCAAAAAAATGTGATGAGTTATTAGCAAAACATTGTACGTTTGATCAAGGAAAATATCATACAGTCTTAGCTTTAGCGTTAGGATACTATGATGAAGATGATGATAAAGCAACAATGCCACGTGTTAGAATTGATTTTAATGAATTTGCAAAGATTATTAAATAATCTTTGTTTTTTTTAAAATATGTGTTATCATTATTTACATGCAAATAATATGCAGTCATATTATTAAAAGTGAGGTGAGTTATATGGCAAGAGAAGGAATCCATCCAAAATATTTTGATACTAAAATTATGTGTACAACTTGTGGAACTGAGTACATAAGTGGTTCTACTAAAGGAGAAGAATTAAAAGTTGATACTTGTTCTTCATGCCATCCCTTCTATACAGGAAGTCAACAGTTTGCTAATGCAGCTGGACGTGTTGAACGATTTAAATCTAAATTTAATAAAAAAGAAGAGTTAGTAAAACAAACAGAAAAAGCATCAAAAGCACAAAAAGAACTTAACAAAAAAACAGCGAAACCAAAATCTGATGAACAAAAAGTAGAATAATTGGTAAACCTTTATCTTTTTAAGATAAAGGTTTTTTTGATATTTTGTAATGTAATTTTATTAAATTAGAAACATAATTCTTAAAAAATTAGCGGAAATATAAGTTTAACTTAACAATAACTATTTTTTATTATTTTTATTTGGGTATAATAAAATTAATTGGGAGCGTGGTATTTTAATGGGATTGAAAATTAATAATTTAAAGTATAAACGATATAAAAAAATTATTTTTAGTGATTTAAATTTTAGTGTTGATAGTCAAGAAATTTTGGGGACTCATTTTGAGAATAAGTTTTCACAATTATATTTTTTAAAATTGTTATTGGGAAAGAAAAAACCACGTAATGGAACAATTTATTTAAACAATAGAAATATCACAACTTTATTACCAAAAGAACGTAGAATTGGTTATGTATCACCCGCCCCATTAAGATTAGCTTTTTTACCAACAAAATTACGTTTGGCTTATCATATTTTAAAAACGCCAAAATTTTTACATGATAGTTCATTAAAATATAATAAAAATAAATATTTTTATAAAAATTTAGTTTTTATTGGTAATGATTTAAATAAACAAGATTTAATATTAAAAATAGATAAAATCATTAATGAATATTTTAATAATTCAATTCATATTAAAGAAGAATGAATTGAGACTTATTTAACTCGAATTAGTGAATTCCATAAAAAAGAAATTAGTAAAATTTTAGATGATGATAAAGATTCAATTTTTATTCAAAGTTTACATACTTATACTTACAAAAGAGAAGAAATTCGTGTATATGAAGGTTATCTTGCATTTTTACAAGCTTTATGAGATAAAATTTATTATATTTCTGACTTAGATTATTTGTGTGATTGTTATGAAATTGCTAAAAAAAGAAAACTTAAAGATAAAAGTTTTGGTTTTATTGGGGCAAAATTAGTTTGTGAAAAGTATTTAAAAATATTGCAGACTGAAATTACATATGAACGTTATCTTTTAATTAAAGCACGAAAAGCATTAAAAAAATATCGTCTTAATGTTATAAATATGGTTTTAAAAGATAGTAAACATAAGAGTGTTATTAAAGGAATTTTAAATAAAAGTAATTCCTCAAATATAATTACTTGAACAAAATTATCAGAAGATCAATGATTTAACTATAATCAAAAACAAGAACAATTAATTGCAAATTTATTACCAGATGAAGCAACAATTATTAAGGGAAAAGTTTTAGAATATTTTCATAAATATCATTTGGAATTATTAAATAATACATTAGAAACTCGTGAAAAAGATAATTCACTTGCTATTGAAGAAGCAAATGAAAAAGTTGTAACAGTTTATAATCAAGCTTTTGAAGAAGTTAAAAAATTAATGAGTAATTTAAATATTAAAATGAACTGATTTAAACTTACTAAAAATTTAAGTAGTTTTGATCATACTAAAATTAGATTGATTAATGCCATTTTAAGTAAGAAAAAATTAATTATTTTACATAATACTTTTGACAATTTAACTCATAATGAAGCAAATGAATTAAATGAAATTTTACTTAGTTTAAAAAACTATAATCCACAGTTAACTTTTTTAGTTTTAACAAAGAACATTGAGAATATTAAAAATTATGTTACACAATTATTATTTTTTGATAAGGATAATAATTACAAATTGATGTCAAAAAATCATGCTGAATTTTTACCTAATACAATTAATTTATATCAAATAATGTATAATAGTTCAGAAAATGTTTTTAGTATGAAATATTCTATAGCAGAAAATGTTTTAGAAAATGAAAAAATTAAGATTAAATTACCTAAAGGAACTAAATTAATTGATCAAAAAGAATATTATTTAGCAGTTAATCCAAACTTAATCTCATTCCAAAAGACAAAGGAATTTAACAAATATTTACATTTATTATATAAAGGACATGTTAAGTCAATTAAAAAAGTCTTTAAATCAATTGTTTGCTTTTTTGAAGTTAATGATGAAGTTATTTTTAAAATTTTAGTGTCAGAAAAAGAACTAAATTTAAAAAAAACAACAACAATATATTTTGAAAAGAATGCATTATTAGTTTATGATAAAGTTAACAATAATTTAGTTGTTAACATATAAGCGAGGAAAACAAATGCAAGATTTAAAAAGAATTATTTTACAAAAAATTAAAGATTATAAGACAATTATTTGTTTACGTCATATTTCACCAGATGGTGATGCATATGGTTCAGCATTTGGATTAGCACAATTCATTAAAGATAATTTTCCAAATAAGAGGGTATTAGTTGATGGTGCACCAAATGATTTTTTAGCCTTCTTAGCAACACCTGATCTTCTTCAAGCAGAAGATTATAAAGATGCATTAGTAATTGTGACTGATACAGCGAACATTGAACCAATTGATAGTAAATATTGGCAGAAAGCAAAAGAAGTTATTAAAATTGATCATCATCCCAATGTTACGCCATTTGGTGATATACAATGAATTGATGAAACTAAAATTGCAGTTTCAGAAATGATTGCTGAGTTAGTTTTAACATCAAAATTAATAGTAACACCAGAGGCAGCCAAATTAATTTTTACTGGAATTGTAACAGATTCAAATCGTTTTATGTATAGTAAAACTTGCCACAATACTTTTATGTTAGCAGGGCAATTAGTTGCGACAGGTTTTGATTTGCAATCAATTTATCAAAATTTATATGAAGAATCATGAGTTAATGTACGCTTTAAAAATTATTTGTTATCGCAAGTAGTTATTTATGATAAAGAAATTAGTTATGTTAAGATAACTGATGAAATGTTAAAAGAACATAATATGAGTTATGAGACTGTTAAACCATGAGTTAATATTATGACTAATATTAAAGAATTTAAAATTTGAATGTGAGTAATTGAAAATAAAGCAGAGGGTTATATAAACCTTAGCATTCGTAGTAATACTTATATTATTAATAAAGTAGCAGAAAAGTACTGAGGTGGTGGTCATCAGTTAGCAAGCGGTGCAAAAATTTATCAGTGAGAAGATTTAGAACGAGTTTTAAAAGACTTAAGTTTTGTAATTAAAAATAACATTAAATATATGGGAGGTTAAGAATGTATTTTTTAAATAGTAAAGCTCAAATAGGCTGAATAGAAGTTATCACTGGTTGTATGTTTTCTGGAAAAACCGAAGAGTTTATTCGCCGCTTAGTTCGCCTAGGTTATGCTAAATTTGAAATTCAAGTTTTTAAACCAACAATTGATAATCGTTATAGTGAAAACCAAGTTGTTAGTCATAGCAAAAAAGCAGTTGAAGCAATATCAGTTAAGAATTCTGAAGAGTTATTAACAAACCTTAAACCAACAACAAATGTTGTTGGGATTGATGAAGTCCAATTTTTTGATAATAATATTGTTAAACTTGCTGATTCTTTAGCAGATAAAGGAATTATTGTTATTGTTAATGGTTTAGATAAAGATTTTCGAGGTGAAGCTTTTATTAATGTTGAACAATTAATGACACGAGCAGAAGAGGTTAAGAAATTGCATGCAATTTGTGTTAGATGTGGAAATTTAGCAAATAGAACCCAACGTTTAATTAATGGGAAACCAGCTAATTATTATGATCCAATTGTTTTAATTGGTGAAAAGGATAAATATGAAGCTCGCTGTCGTCATTGCCATGAAGTAACATACTAATGTAGGAGGAAAAAATGTTAACAAAAAGTGGATTAAATGCTGAAGTTTATTTTATTATAAATAGTAAGCCAAAAAATATAAAAAAAATTAAAGCTCATTTTGTTGAAAATTTGCCAATTAATTCCAAAATAATAATTTTAGAAGACTTATTAATTAAGGAAAATGACAATGTGATTGTTAATTGTAATGTTTTTAAAATTAGCCAAAAAATTATTCATAAACATCCCATTAAAAAAACATTTGAAAGTTGCGAATATCGTTTAACTTTAGTTGACCAATTAAAAAATTTGCCAAAATTTCAAACATTAATTTCAAATCAGTAAAAAGTCATTAATTATTATGATTTTTTTATTATAATGAATTAAATTAATCATTATTATTTAAAATATATTATAATTGTTAAGTGTCTAAAAAAGAGGTGAAGCAAATGAATCAAAAAACAATTGAACTATTAGAAACGATGTTAAAGCGGTGAAATTTAATTAATGAAGAATTAACAAAACCAGAAATAGTTAATGATGTAAAAAAGTTAACTAGTTTAGTAAAAGAACAAGCACAATTAGAGGAAACCGTTGCTTTATACTTAAATTATAAAAATGTTTTAAATAATATTAATGAAGCAAAATTAATTTTAGAGACAGAAAAGGATTATGAGTTAATTGAATTAGCAAAAGAAGAATTAAAAACCTCAGAAATAAGAAAAGAACAACTTACAGCAGAGTTAAAAGTAATGTTATTGCCAAAAGATCCTAATGATGATAAGAATGTTATTTTTGAAATTCGTGGAGCAGCAGGTGGTGATGAAGGAAACATTTTTGCTGGTGATTTATATCGAATGTATATAAAATATGCAGAACAACAACATTGAAAAGTAGAATTAATTGAAGCAAATGAATCAGAAGCAGGTGGCTTTTCTACAATTTCCTTTATGGTTAAAGGAGATCGTGTTTATTCAAAAATGAAATTTGAATCAGGAGCACATCGTGTTCAACGAATTCCAAAAACAGAAAGTAAAGGGCGAGTACATACATCAACAGCAACCGTTGCTGTTTTACCAGAAATTGAAGAAGTTGATTTTGAAATTAAAATTGCTGATTTAAAAATTGATACTTACCGTGCTTCAGGAGCAGGGGGACAACATGTTAATACAACTGATTCAGCTGTTCGAATTACTCATTTACCAACAGGAGTTGTTGTAACTTCCCAAGATGGCCGTAGTCAACATGATAATAAGGCATTAGCAATTCAACATTTACGAAGTAAATTATATGAAGAACAGCAACGTAAAATTAATGAAGAGCGTGGAACATTAAGAAAAGATGCAGTAGGAACAGGCGACCGGAGTGAAAAAATTCGAACATATAATTATCCTCAGAATCGGGTTACTGATCATCGTATTAATTTAACACTACAAAAATTAGACCAAATTATGGAAGGTAATTTAGATGAAATTGTAGTAGCATTAATTAATGAAGAACAAAGATTGAAAATGGAAGGAAACTAATGACAGTTAATGAATTAATTCAAAAGTCAGAAGATTATTTGAAAGACTCGAATAATGCTAATTATCTTGCCGATATTAAAATTTTAATAGCATTTTTTATGAAAACTTCATTAGCAAAATTATATGCAATTCAAAATGATAAAATTAATTTTAAGATTGATGATTATTGACAACAGTTAATGGCATATCGTAATGGAAAACCAATCCAACATATTACTAATTTACAAAATTTTTATGGATATGATTTTTATGTTGATTATAATGTTTTAATTCCTCGCTATGAAACAGAAGAATTAGTTGATAATATTAATATTATAATTGATGAAATATTGCTTAATAATGGTGATGAACCATTAACTTTAATTGATATTGGAACTGGGAGCGGAGCAATTGCAATTAGTTTAGGCTTAGAAAATCCAAGTTTAACAATTTATGCTAGTGATATTTCAACTGAAGCATTAAAAGTAGCAAAAAGAAATATTAAGCAGTTAAATTGCAAAAATGTTAAATTATTGGAAGGTGATATGTTAGAACCATTTATTAAAAATAAGATTAAAGCTGATCTGCTAGTTTGTAATCCACCTTATATTCCAAAGAATCAAAATATTAGTAATCGTGTTAAAAATTATGAACCACATGTTGCTTTGTTTGGTGATATTGATGGCCTATATTTTTATCGAGAAATTTTTCAAAATTGACAAAAGGTTGTTAAAAAAAATGGCATTTTATGTTTTGAACATGGTTATGACCAAAAAAAAGATTTAGAAAAATTAGTAAAAGAATATTTTCCAAATCAGAAATATTATTTTCAAAAAGATATAAATAAAAAATGACGAATGTTATTTATTAATATTTTGTAGTAAAATAAAAGAAACTTAAGTGTGAGGTGCAGGATATGGAAGATAAACTTAAAAATATTAAAAGAACTCGCATTATTAGTATTGCTTTTTTATTAGTTTTATTTATTATGGTCCCATATTTTACTTTTATATATGTATCACATAGTGATCAACTTTTAAAAAAATACTTTAATTTTATTGCAACAGTACCTAAGGACGTGTTAACAACATTTACAACACCTAATCTACCAAATGAATTTTTAATCTTTGGTTTGCCATATATTGCGTTAGGAACATTAGCAGGTGCCATTATTAGTAGTGTTTTTTACATTCATCATCAGAAACGAACAGTTAATTTTAATAATAGAATGTTGTTAATTGGAACAGTTTTTATTATCTCTTTTCTATTTAGTGCTTGTTTATTATTTTCATTTGCAGAATATTATTATGATTTATTTACAGAGTGATGTCGTTCTTTAAGAGGTGGTTATACTGGTCCTGAGTTTGTTAAAAATATTCAAGATATGATTCATAAAGATATTCCAAATCGAGATGCAATTGTTAAAGCATTAATTAATTTAGCAACAGGGCCTGGAACAAACAATAAATATCCATTAACATGAATTGGTCTTAATGCTATTTGATGAATTACAGGATTACAAATGATTTTTATTATTTTTATTATGTTAAAAGTTAGTTTTAAATTAGAATGATTATTAAATGATAATATTAATCCAACTAAAAAAGAAGAATTATTTGTTTTAAAAGATACATTTAATCAAAGTCGTCTTAAAAAGTTTATTAGTCTATATTTAATTCCAAATGAATTTAATATTTCACTATGAGTCGTTTTTTTTTCAAGTATGGTTTTTATTCCCCAATTTGTTTATACAATTATTATTGGCAGTAGTTTTACTGATGCAAACCGGTTTTTTTTATTTTCTTACTTTTATCCACAATTAACAATTAATGCTATTATACCGAATACAACTAGTATTTTAGATCAACCAAATATTGATTATTTTGAGATGACAATGAATATGCCTGGGTCAGGAATTTTTATTAGTGTTGTACCAATTGTTTCTTCTGCTTTAATTATTTCAATGTTATTTGCATTTACTTTTGTAATGTTGAAAAAACCAAATTTAACTAAAAAAGGCTTTATTAGTTTTTATGTTAGTTTTTTAATTGTAACTGGGACTTCACTAGTAATGTTTCTGGTTTCTCAATATGAATTAACAAAAGCAGTTGATTATTGAAATAGTCAAAGTGATAATTTTAAAGAAACAGTAATGGAACCACTTTTTAAAACAACACATTTAGATTACTTTTGATTACAAGGAAATGAATTATTAGCAAGTGGTATTCTATTATCTGCTTTCATTACTGTTTTATCAATTATTGCTCTTTTACATATTTCAAAAATTAAAAGTAATCATATTAGCAATGAACAAATTAAATCAAATTCAAAAGGTTCATAAGAAAGGAGGCTAATTATATATGAAAGTATATACTGTAAAAGATCGCAAAGAGATTATTGTTGGTTATTTAGCAGAAAAAGTTATTATTGTTCCAACAGATACTATTTATGGTATGACGTGTATTATTAGTTCACCAGTAGCAAAAGCGAGAATTTTTAAAGTTAAAAGACGATCAGAAAAAATGTATTTATCAGTTATTGTTAGTTCAGTTCGTATGGCGAAGAATTTTATTGACTTGCCACGTGATGATTTAAAGCTCTTTAAAAAGAATGAAACTATTACTATAATAGTAGGTAACATAAAAGATGATATTAATAAGCTTTATAACATTACAGAAGATAATACAATTGGGATTAGAATTACAAAATCAAAATGATTAAAAAAAATTATTAATAAGGTTGGGCCAATTTATGGGACAAGTGTAAATATTAGCGGTCAAAATTATGCTAAAGAATTTAATGATCTTCAAAAATTTAATGTTGATATTATTGTTGACGCTGGTTATTTAGATAATCGTCCTTCAAAGATTTATAATTCTTTAACAAAAGAATTTATTAGATAAGGAGGCAAAAAATGGCAAAAAAAAATAAATAAAAAACAATGATCATGATATCGAATTATTAATGTTGTTGTTTTATGTATCTTAATTTTGTTAACATGTATTTTTACTGTTTTATTTATTAATTAACCAAGAAAAATATACTGTTGCTTTCTTAATTACAATCTTATTTTTAGGTGTATGAGTTATTGGTTACTTTATGGGGCATTTCTTTTTTATGAATAAAGATAATCTTCGAATTGGGACAAGAAAAATAATGAGGGACTATCGTAAAAAAGATGATGATGGTAGCAATCCACCTTAGGAAACAAGGAAGAAAGAATTAAACAATTAGAACAAGAAGTTGTGGATTTAAAGAAAGAACACAATGGTTAATTTTAGAAAAGGATAATATCATACCAAATTGCATTTCATAATGCAATTTTTTTATAATTTTTTTAGAAATATGATATAATTTAACTATAAATAAACGAAGTAGGAGGACTACGCGATGTACATCAATCCATTCGAAAGAATGAAAAATATAAAATTAAATACTGATGAAACAAATACAATAAATATGAAAAGTAATGACCCAAATATAAATTTATTACAAGGTAACAATGAAGATGGGGAACTGACAGGAGACTTTCTAAAGAATAGTAATCATAATATTAAAACTGATGAACTTAAGATTGATGGAATTACATTATCAAGTTTTGAAATTATTCGTGATTTAATGAAAATTTTTAAAGAAAAAAATAACGAAATGCAATTTTTCTTAGCAGTTATGGATAAAAGAAATTGTGATTCAATGTTTGAAATTGCTACTTCCTTTTTTTCAATGCCGCTTGTTAATATTGATTTATTACGTATTGAATTATATGCTTCACCATTTTTATTTTTACTTAAAAAAATTATTAAGGGACTACCAAAAGTTAGTTTAGAGGATAAAAAAGTTTTATGAGATCGTGTTAAATTATTTGCACGAACTTTAAAACAAAGTGAATCATTAGAACAAGTTAATGATTCTAATTCAATTGTAATTGTTAATGAGTTAGAATTTGATGATCCATTAGAGTATATTAGAAGAGAATTTGAAGAAATTTTACGTGCTTATGACATCACAGAAAATATTGTAGTAATTTTTAATAATATTGATTTAGTGGGATATGTCAAATTTAAACAAATATTTAGCTTAGTACAATCTATTTTTAAAGGAATTTTACAGTTTAAATTTATTGCTGGATTAAATCCACTTTTAATTGAAACTTATGTTAAACAGATGTATGGCAATTATGCAACAGACCAATTGGTTGCGCATGAAGTTAGTTCTTATAACAAACGATATATTATTAAAAATGAAAATGATAATGTCGTTACTAAAGAACGAACAAAAGAAGCAGGTGATTCTTATCATCCAATGTCAGATTTTGCTTCTGTTGAAACAGAAAATGAGGATGATGAAAGAATTAGCTTTGATTATTGAGCTATGCGCGGTGGAAAGTAGATAGAGGAGGATAATTAAAATGTTTGTGTTTTTAGTAACATTAGGGTGAAGTTTAATTATAATTGGAGCGATAGTTCAAATTTTTACTGCTATTTTAAACTTTTTGGTAATACAATCTGTTGCGCTTCCATCAATTTTAAATTCAATGAATGATATTTTTCAAACATCAATTTTTAAACAAGAACAAATTTTAAGTTATTTGACAGGAGATATTTGAGGATACACAATTATTGCTTTAACAATTTTTGTTGCATTATTAGTTATTACACTAGTATCAGTTCAACTGCATCTTGTTAAAAAAGGACAATTAATTGCAAAACCATATATTAAAATGATATTTGTTACATTAATTATTGCAGCATTAATTTATGGAAAAGTAGCAGTATTAATATTAGCAGCATTAATGTTTATTGGTTTATTGTTTATTGAATCATCATTATTTGATGTTGAGTCTTTACAAAATTTTGTTAAAGAACGAAATATGATTGTTATTTACCACCAAGATAAAAAACTTGAAAAAGAGGTAAATAAAGAGGGAAAGTATCATGGAAGCGCAACTTTGGGAGTTGACGCGACTATCGCAGGGATCGGAGAAACCGAAAGAGATTTCAAAAACAATGATTACGCAAAAGAGGATGATAGTAAAAAGTTATCTTATCAAAAATCAAATTCGATTTTTTCATCAAATGAATTAAATAATTTATTTAATTCTAATAAAAATGATGTTGATGAACATGAATTAGCAAATTTAATTAATGATATGACACAAACTATGATAAATCCGCAGAAGCCAGCGGTTTTTGAAACAAAATCAAATACAACGGAAACTGATTTAAAACAAAGTAAATCAAAAGAATTATCAAAACCACCAGTTGTTAATGAAATTAAACAACAAGAAAAATCAAACTTGGAATCAGACCAGTTAGAAGATCAAAATTCAGCAAATAATGCTTCACAAAATGAACGAGTTGAGGAAATTCCTGCTCCATTCTTGGATGTAAAACCAAATGCTGATTATAAGTTTAATGCTGATATTAAAAGTTTTGCTGATAAAACAAGTGCTGTAAACGAAAATGCTGATTTTAATGCAGCAGAAGATGAAAAACCAAATTTTTCTTTTTTAGATGATGAATTTTTGAATTCATCATGAACATCAGAGAAACCAATGACAAGAAAACAAAAAAAACTTTATAATAAATGAAGTGAAATGCATCAACAAGCACTTAATATTAAACAAATGGTAGAAGAAGAAGTAGAAATAGCAGAAGTAAAACCTAAATTCATTAAAAAGAAAGCTAAAATTTATAATTTTCTTGCTAAACAAGCAAATGGATTAGTAAGAAAATTAAAGTTAGAACCAGAGCATGAATTAAAATTAATGCGTATTGCTGAAATATTTAATAATAATTCACAAGCCACAGTTGATTTTCTTAATGATCAAATTTTAGCAACAGATAATAATTTAATTGATAATGTCTTGAATGACAACATTAATGAATCATCAGAAAATATTAGTTTAGAAATTAATACTTTTAATAATGTTGTAGATAATGGTAAAACAAAAAAAGAGATAAAAATTATTAATAACAATATTAAACTAGCAAACCAAGAATCACAACGGACAGGAATTATATTTATTCCATCTGATCATAATATTGATAAATTAAAAGGAGAATTATTACCTGATATTAAAACATCAGATGATGAAGAAACAAAAACAGATAATGTACCAGATAATTATGATTACCCTTTTGCTGAAATAGCCGGGTTAGATGATTCACAAGTTGGGCATCTTGATGAAATTGATTTAGTTTCAAATGAAGATAATTATGATGATGAAATACAATCTTCTGAAAACAACGAGCTTTCAGACCTATCAGTTGAACAACAAACAGTAGAACAAATAGAAAATAATATGGCAATGCTAGTTGCAGATGAAATATTAAGAACTAATGAAGTAAAACCCGAGCATGAGGTAAAAAATGATGCAATTAATTTAGAATTAACTCCTGAGCCACTAGATACAACAGAACCAAACAATGTGGGAGCAGATATGTTTAATATCTCAATGAATGAAAAACAAAATACTATTTTAACAGAAACAGAAGATAGTGTACTTGCAGAAATATTTACAACAGATGTTAAAGGAACAAATCAATTAGAAGTTAACGCAGATGAATTAAATAAGAATAAAATAGAAGATCATCAAGTTCATTTATTACATGATGTTGTTACAAATGAAACAAATAAATCGTTGCAACCAGAAATTCGACCAATTTTAAAAGACGAAGTATCGTATAGTTTAGATGAATTAGATGATAAAATTATGAATGGTGATTTTTCAAATTTAGATGATGAAGTAATTGAATATTTTAATCAGGAAAAGCCAGAACCAATTAAGGAAACACCATTTGTAGAAGAACCACCATTACAACAAGTTATTTCAAATGATTTTGAATATCGTTTTGAAAAAATTGAAGAATTAATTAAAGATTCAATTAACTTACACACAACACACACAAAAACATTAGGAGAAGTGCAAAATCACTTAAAAAATTTAACTTTAAAAGTTGAATCGTTAGAGGCAAAATCAGTAGATTTTGCAAAAAAAATTAACGATGTTGAAACTAAAAAATATATTAAGCATCACGGTGTTGTACCAATTGATCAGTTTTATCCTCAAATTAGTGATATTAACTTAGTATCAACAAGTTATAATTTATATAATAAAAAAGGTTATTCTAACACATATGGTGTTGCTAACTCAAGTGAAAGTTCATATGGTTTGGGCAATTATTATCGAACTAAAAATAGTAATTCATCTCAAGAAGAAATAAGGGCAAATAATAATCAATTTGCTGATTATAATCATCTTAATTTACATAATATTTCTAAATATACTAAACAAGATATTCCATTTGAAACAAATTGTCCATTTTGTAAAAAGAATAACAAATAAAAATTATTATTTTATTGGTTAATATTATAAATAAATTTATTAAAAAAGTTAAATTTAGGTTGATTAAATTTAACTTTTTTTATTTAGAAAGTAGTTTTTTTTCTTTTCATTCGTTTAAAAATATGTTAAAAATAAATTAGCAATGAGATATTACATTGTTAGGGCATTAAACATAGTAATTTAAGTATGAAAGGAAATATTCAATTGCCGAATAATAATTAATTAAAAAATATAATTTATTAGTAATAAACGGGAGGAAATAAACAATGAGAAAATTGCTCAGTGTTTTTGTAGCAGCAACTTTGCTAAATGGTTCGAGTCTTTTTCTTGTTACATGTGCTAAAAAATATTATTTTGATAGTAATATTTGAGTTATTACCGATGCTGGTATTGTGACCGATGCATCGTTTAATGAATCAGCATGAGATGGAGCAAGTAAATATGTCATTCCACAAAAGGATAAAGAAATTTTACCATCAGAGTGAAAAAAAAGTCACCATCGAGCTAGTTATTATGAACCAGCAAGTCAAACACCATCTGACTTTAAAACAGCTTATTTAACAGCATATATTGCTGGCGCAAAAACATTAATTTTGCCAGGTTTTGTGCATGGTAATACCGTTGGATGAGGTGCAGAAATAGTTGATAATTTAATTTATATTGATGGAAGTAGCCAAAATATTCATTTAGGAATGGATCCCAAAAAACCATTAGCAATAAATGTTGTTGGAATAAGTTATGAAGCTGAATCATCGGGATTTTTTGCAGGAATTGCAACAGCATTATGATTAAATGCTAATCAAAGCAAATATGCTTCAGGTTTAAAAATATCTACATATGGTGGAATGGATAATCCTGGCGCTGTTTCAAATTATATGTGAGGATTTTTAGTGGCTGCTGATATTTTTAATGCAATCATTAGTAATAGCAATTTGCCAAACTTATTTAACATTAGAACAGATCTTTTAGCACAAGTTAAAAAAATGAATCCAGCAGTAACTGCTTTACAAAAAATTGAAAAAGTACAAAATGTTATAAAAAATAATGAATCATGATTTTCACAATCATTTGAAATTGGACATGGGAAAGATATTTCAGATGAATTACTTTCTCGTGGAGCAAGTATTATTTTCCCTGTTGCAGGTCCGCAGACCCAAGATACTATTGGCCGAATTAAATATAATAAATCACCAGTTAAAGTTATTGGTGTGGATACAGAACAATCTAAAATTTATGGAGAAGACATAATCGTAACAAGTGCCTTAAAAGAAATTGCAACTTCAACTCAAGAAGCTCTCAAGAATATTTATTCAGATAAATGTGGTTATTCATCTAATAGTAATACTTGAGACAATAATCATGTGACACCGGAATGTTGAATTAATACTGATCAATCATCAATTCAGCATCCAACTTGGACAGGGATTGAAACAACAAAATCAATTAATGAAGATACTGTTAATTTTATTCATAATAAAACTGATGATTTAACAAAGGATACAGCATTTGATAAAATTATTAAAGTATTACAAGATGTTTATTCCCGAGGAATTGATGATGTCCCTCCTGTAGCAGCAAAGGTATTTACAACAACATTAGCAAATACTTATCAAAATAGTGATACATTGAAAACTTATATTTTAAATGCAATTGAAACCGCTTTGCAATAGAAGGAAAGGACATAATATGAAAAACAATAATGAATATGCAATAGAAATGAATAATATTACCAAGGTCTTTGGTGATTTAATTGCAAATGATGATATTACCTTAAAAGTAAAAAAAGGTGAAATTCATGCTTTAATTGGCGAAAATGGAGCAGGAAAATCAACATTAATGAGTATTTTATTTGGTTTGTATGAACCAACAAAAGGAGAAATCCTTATTAATGGAAAACCAGAATATATTAATAATCCTATTAAAGCGAATCAATTAGGAATTGGTATGGTTCATCAACATTTTAAATTAGTTGATATTTTTACTGTACTTGATAACATTACATTAGGATATGAACAGTTAAAAGGGAAAGTATTTTTAGATCGTTCAAAAGAAACACGTGATATTGCTCAAATTGCAATTAAATATAATTTGCAAGTTGATTTTAGTTCAAAAATTGCAAATATTTCAGTTGGAATGCAACAACGAGTTGAAATTTTAAAAATTTTATACCGTGGAGCAGATATTTTAGTTTTTGATGAACCAACAGCTGTTTTAACACCACAAGAAATTGAAGGCTTATTAAATATTATGTTAGATTTAAAAAAAGATGGGAAAACAATTATTTTTATTTCCCATAAATTAGATGAAGTGAAAAAAATTGCTGATCAGGCAACAGTTATTCGATGTGGAAAAGTTGTCGAAACTTTTAATGTGCAAGATAAAAATGAGAAAGAAATTGCTGAAGCAATGGTTGGCCGTAATTTAGTTGAAATTAAAAATTCAGAGCAAGCACCACGAGAAGAAGTTTTATTAAGAATTGAAAATTTATCAGTAAAGAAAAGAGGCCTAACGAGTTTGATGGCTTTAGATGATTTTAATTTAACCGTTCATGCAGGAGAAATTGTTGCAATTGCTGGAGTAGAAGGAAATGGGCAGACTGAATTAGTAAATGTTGTAACCGGATTAGAAAAAGGAGCCTCTGGAGAAATAATTTTTAATGATATTAATGTGACCAAAAAAAGTATTTATGAACGCTATCAAAATGGAATGTCTCATATTCCTGAAGATCGTCATAAATATGGTTTAATCTTAGAATTCAATGCAATTGATAATGTTGTTTTACAAAATATTAATCAAAAACCATTTTCAAATTATGGTTTATTAGATAAAGGAGCAATTCAATTATATGCTCAACAAATTGTTAATAAATATGATGTACGAGGTGCAAATTCTGGTTTTGCTGTTACACGCAGCTTATCAGGAGGTAATCAGCAAAAATTAGTTATTGGGCGAGAACTATCACGACAACATAATATTTTAGTTGTTGTTCAACCAACAAGGGGTTTAGATGTTGGAGCAATTGAATATATTCATAATAAAATTTTGGAAGAAAAAGCACAAGGGAAAGCAGTCTTATTAGTTTCATATGAATTAGAAGAAATTATGAGTTTAGCTGACCGTATTGTTATTTTACATAATGGACGCATTACTGGTGAAGTTACTGGCAATAAAATTAAACGTGAAGAAATTGGTTTAATGATGGCAGGAAGATATCATAAGAAAGGAATAAAAATTAATGCAAACACAAATTAAAAATTATGGATGATTATTAAAACAGAAAACAAGAATTTTCTTTCGTTCAAATGAATTTAAAACTAAAATGAACTATTTTAAGGCATCTATTTGTGCAATTATTGCAGGAGTTCTGCTTAGTTTTATTATTATCGGTGCAAATGCATCAGATCCATTATTATTTTTTAGTTATGTTTTTCGACTAGCTTTTCACCCATTATTAAAAGATTCGACATTAACTTATTGAGCAATTTATATTGTTGCGGGATTAGCTGTTGCGGTTGGTTTTAAAGCTGGATTATTTAATATTGGTGTTCCTGGACAAATGTTATTAGCAGGTAGTATGACAATTGTTTTAGGTTTAAAGAATCCTACAATTAGTCAAGGAGTTGGCGTAATTGGAGCTTTATTTATTTCAATTCTTGTTGGTGCAATGTTAGCAGCAATTGCGGGGGCATTAAAAGCTTATTTTAATATTCATGAAGTTGTTTCAACAATTATGTTAAATTGAATTGTTTGGTATGTTATGAAATGAATGTTTATGAATCCAGCGCATGGGATGTGAAATTCAAATCAAAATTCAACAATTGATATTGTTACAACAGCCTCAAATTTTAATTTAGTATTGAATGGGCAATTATGAATTATTCCATTTATTATTGCAATGTTATTATTAGGAATAATTATTTTTATTATGAATTATACTGTTTTAGGTTTTCGAATTAAAGCGGTTGGAAAATCAAAAAATGCTTCTTTATACGCTGGAACAAATGTTAAAGTATATACTATTGTTTCAATGGCATTATCAGGTGCTTTAGCAGGCGTGTTAGGAATGTTATATTATATGACACAATCAACAGTATTACAATTTACAACTGATGCATTACCAGTTATCGGTTTTGATGCAATTGCTGTTGCATTAGTTGCTTTTACAAATGGGTTTGCTATTTTACCAATTGCTTTATTATGAGGAATTATTAAAACAGCTGCTTTGCAAGCAACGCAATTACCTGATTTTCAAATGTCAAAACAAATAGGACAATTGATTTTCGGAATCATTATTTATATGTCTGCAATTTCTACATTATTTATTTACTTTAAACCGATTTTTTGATTGTGTCGTTGATGAAATATTCAACACAATGTAGAATGAAAGCAAGAATATAATAAATATCAAAAACAAATTAAAAATACGAATAAAATATATCGAATTAAAATGCAAGAATTAAAAAAAGAAGGAACTAAAGAAGAAATTAAAGCATATCGGAATGAAATTAATGATCAATTAACGTTATATGCTGGGAAAATTATCACTTTAAAAACAGAAATTCGTTTTTTTGAAAATTTAAAATATAAGGAAGCAACAAAAATTGGGCAACGTGGTCTTAAAACAAAATATAAATTAGCAACATTTATTGCCCTTGGTTCCGCATTAGACCATTTTGTACAAGTGAAAAATGAATATTTATTAAAAAAACAAGAAATTAGTTTTTTAAAAAATAATTATTATCAAGCCGTATGAAAAGTAAAAGGGCAAGCAAAACAAGAATTATCACAGTTTTATAATTTGCCGAAAAAAGAATTATATGCTAAATTATCACATTTACAGTCGCAATATGGTGATTTAGTTCTAAAGCAAGAGGAAGCTATTAAAAAATTACGTGAAAGTTATTATCCTATTTTTAATCAAATTCAACAAAAATATTGAAATGATTTTAAAAGATTGCAAAAAGAAGAAGCACTGATTACTAAAAAATTAAATCAAGAAATTAAAGCATTAAAACGCCAACAATGTCGTGAAATGTATCAATTTAAAATAGCAAATTATCAAAGTAAGAAAAAAATTAAACGGGAATTAAGAATAATTAATCGTCAAGTAAAAGCAGATGTTAAGATTCAACAGGAAGTGGCTGTGTTAAAACAAAATTTAAAACTGCAATTAAAAGAGATGAAACAACAATTTAATCTTGAATATCAAGCTATGCGCAAAAAACATAAAAGAGAGATGCCACAGTGGAAAAAGGAATTAAATCAAAAATTAAAACATATTCAAAAAGTTGTTTCAGAAGATAATAAAATTTTAAAAGCAGAATATCATCGTCAAAATACCGCTTATCAAATGCAAAAAGGAGGAAAAAAATAATGGAAGCAGTTTCACAATTATTTGCTAATGGTTCAATTCTTTTTGCAGTATTGTTAATTGCGGCAATGGCTGGTTTGTATTCAGAACGCGCAGGAGTTGTTAATATTGCTATTGATGGAATGATGATCATTGGTGCGTTAGTTTATGCATTACTTGGTAAAGTATTATCACAATATGGTAATGGAATGCAAATTATTGCTTTATTAATTGCCACAATTTGTGGTGGGACTTTTGCCTTATTACATGGTTTTGCTTCAATTACTTTAAAAGCACAACAAGTAATTTCTGGAACAGCGTTAAATTTATTAGCAACTGGAATCGGATTATTTTTTGTAAGCATTCCATCCTTAGCGGCTGGAAATATGATTCAAACAGGTTTTAATACAATTGGGGTTGATTCATATCAAATTATTAGTATTTTCTTAATTATTGCAATTGTTTTAGCAGGTTTTACCTTTATTTTCTTTAGATTTACAAAAACAGGACTACGCTATGTTGGGTGTGGTGAGAATCCTAATGCAGTTGATGCAGCTGGAATTAATGTAATTAAAACAAGATATAATGCAGTTATTATTTCTGGATGCTTAGCAGGCCTAGCAGGGGCAATGTTCACTCATTATGTTTCTGGGCAATTTCGTGGTGACGTCCAAGGACAAGGATATATTGCCTTGGCAATTATGATTTTTGGGCAATGACGAATTCAATATATTACATTGGGAGCAGTCTTATTCAGCTTTTTAATTGCTTTAGCAGGAACATTATGACGTTTTGCGGGTTGAAATATTGCTGATCCATCAAATCAATTATTAAAAATTTTACCATTTGTCTTTGCATTAATAACAATGGTTATTTTCTCAAAATATTCAAAAGTACCAAAAGCATCCGGAATTCCATTTGATAAATCATTACGATAAAAACAACTGATATCGGTTGTTTTTATTTACATTTTCTTATTTTTTTCTATAATTAATGTATTCTGAGGATATATTCTGTAAAAAATAAGGGGAAAAAACTATTTATGAAAAAACTATTCATTATTTTTAGTGTTGTCGGATTATTTACCACTGGGATAACTAGTAAAATTACAAGTTGTCGAATGATAAAATATCGTGATACTAATTATACTAATTCAAATTTACAAAATGAGATGTTAATTTGAATGAAAATTGCCAGTGATGTTAGTAATGAGATAAAAAATTATGATAGCAATGGAAATATTAAAAATTCAAACGAATTTCAAGAATTAAATCAATTTTATGATTTAGTTAATCAACGTAACCAGTCGGTTGTTCTTGACCGTTCAAATACGCAGATTAATTTAGGATTAAAAAAATTTCAAAATGAATGTAAAGAAATATTTAAGAAATTAAATGTTAAAATTAGTGAAACATATCCAAATTATTTTAATACTTTAAAGAAAAAACCATTGTATCACCTTGAAGAAGCAGATAAATTTACTTTAACTTATGTTGATTTAGATAAAATTAATAAATTAACTAATACTACAACGACTGGTGTTCGAGCAGTTCAAATTCAGTATGAATTTATGTTAGATTTAAGTTTTAAATCCTTAAGACAAATGCGCCCATTTACAGTTACTTATGTTATTACAAATGAACCAGATGAAATTAAAAAAATTTTAGAAAAATCAATTGCAAAAATCAAAAAATATTTAATTAACTTTTTTAATAATTATGAAAATGTCATAATTGATCAAAACAATGAATTCAAATCAATTTACGATGATTTTGAAATTAATTATAATACTAATGTTAAACCATTAGACTTCTTGCATAACCTAGTTATTTTAAAATTCCTATAAANTNATATTTAAAATANGNAATNTNNANAGATCTATTCGATTTGTATGAAGCCTTAGAGTATTGTGATATTTTATAAATTTTTATAAGTATTGTATATATATTATTAGTTGTGGATACAACATACTTTAATAATGTAATAATAAATTGATTATAATTTTAATTGACTNGNTNNNTNNNATTTNNATTTTAAATATATTTTATAGGAATTTTAAAATAACTAGGTTATGCAAGAAGTCTATTCTTGTTCGAATAACAAGTCAGCATAAGTCTTTTTAAGGCGGAAAGCATAAACCGTAAATTACTTTTTTGTTAAAAGGATAAACCGTTATAACTATTTTACACTATTATTTTAGCAATACAATACTTTATATAAACTATCTTTTTTATAAACTTAATATATTTTATTGCTAATTTAACCTTTAAAACGCGTCATAATAGTCATTTTTCAAGATAAAATTTTGTAAATAATTCATAATTTTGCTTGTATATATATACTGAAGGTAAATCTTGATNAAGAATTTCAATAAATAGTTTCAAGANTAAGAAAAGGAGAAAAACANGTATGAAAAAATTACTTAGTTTATTAAGTATCTTAACTATTAGTGGAACTGCTGTCCCAACAACAATTGCCGCTAGTCCTTATCAAAAAAGTGATGTAATTAAGCTAGAAAATAGTGATATTAATTATCAACAAACAAATAATTTAGAAAATTTAAATAGAAATAAAAGACAAATATATTTGTATAATTATGATAATCCAGATTTAAAAACAATTGATGGTTTTATAAAAAATTTAGTTGTTATGTTAAATAACAATAAAATTGCAAGATTAAAATCAAATAATTATAATCCAGAATATACAGTATCTTTACCTGATAATAAATTTGAACCAGGAGAATACAACATAAATGGAATAACTGTTTGTTCTAATGAAACAACTTTTGTTCCAACCAAAATGATTCCTGTTGAAGAAAAACTTATACATTCTCAAAAAACAGAATTTAGGGCAGGAAATCAAGATGAGGATAAGGCATTAAGTGGTGCTTTTTCATATAATGTTACTGATTCTTTTTCTTTTAAATTTGGGCAAAAAATTAGCGTTAAAGCTGGTTTAAAAATAAAAATGTTGGCTTCTCTTGAAATAACAGGAGAACTTTCTGCAGAAGAAAACTGAACAAAAACAAAAAGTTATACAATAACTGCGCCTTCTCAATGAACAAAAATTAAAGCAAATCATAAGAAAGAAATAACGTTTTCTGTTTTTGAAGGAAAAAGTATAAATAAAGGAGTTTTAAAAACAAAAATAGATCCTAATTTAAAAATTAATACTTTTTTTACAAGATTGCCACACGATATAAATTATTATTATCAAAAATATATTAGTTTAAAAGATTTGATTATTGAAATTAAAAATAAAGGATATAATAATTTATTTAATCAAAACTCTTTAATAACTATGGAAGGTGAAGAAATATTTTTGAATATTCCTTGTGAAATAGAATCTAATTCTAGTCGTTTAGCAGTAACATTTGGAAATGAAACACCTTTATATTAATTAATTTTTGTAGTAAATGAAAAACATATTAAGTCTTTTAGGAACAATCACTTTAATAGGAACAAGTACAACAAGTTTAGTTGCTTGTAATAAAACACATAATCAATATTCACCCGAAGAATTAAAAGAACTTAAAGAGAAAAACAAAATAAATACAACTGATGAAAATATTAAAAACAATTTAGAATGAATAGCACCACAAGAAAAACCATTTAATGAAGTTGATAATAAATGATATTATGTTGTATGAAAAGGAAATAATCAATGAAATATAAATAAATTTAAAAATGATGAATTTCCAAAACAAATAATACCTAATAATAAAGGTAAAGATAAAATATTAATTAATTATGGTGATTTTACTGCTGGACAAAGAGAAAAAGAATTGTATTTTGTTTATAGAGATTCACTGAAAATTAAATATTGGTCTGATGATATAGATGGATCATATTTTAAATCAGTTTATCGTTGAAATTTAGATACTGAGAAACCCTATTTAATTATTGATAATGATGGTAATGTAAAAGTTAGTGGTGAATAAAAAAAGAGATGTAAAATCTCTTTTTCTTTTATCTTGGTTTAATTGTAATTTTAATAGGGTTATCACTTTTATTTCTAATACCTAATACATTTGGATTAGAAACATCTATTGTAATATCTTTATCATTACCGAAATATCCTTTTTCAATAAACATTAATTTAGCAATTAATACTTTTTTAAATCTAATTTTTAATTTCATATCATTTGTATAATATGCTTGTAAATATGTTTCTTTAATTTTATCTTTATCAAAATTAAATAATTTTGTTATTTGTAATAAAAATCTTAAATCATATTTATAATTTGGGGTGTTATATATATTAAAATAATTATTTTTTGGTAATCCATTAGTATATGCAGTAGCGTATTTTGTTTCAGTATCATTTACTTTTATATTTTTAGTATATAAAGTTATGGTATTATCAAAATTAACTTTATCAGTTTGTGAATAACCAGATTCATATAAAGTTATATTTTCTAATGAACCATAAGAATTATTGCAACCATTTAAACCACCTAAAATATTAACATTTCTATCAGGAATAAAATTTTCTATATTTGGTTGTGCACATTCTACTTGTAAATTATCTAAATTACTTATTTCAATCGTTTTATAAGCATCTTGAAATTTACTAATACTTTGAATTGTTGGGTCAATTTGTTTTAAATCAATTTCTACTTCATAATAGGCAGAATTAAATTCGTTAGAAAATAAATTAATAGGAGGAGGAAAAGCACCTTTACATTGTGCTGCTGCGGTAATTTTAGTTATTAATGGTAGTACTGTATTAGCACCTCATATATCTTTTGTATAAGGTTGATAGTTATATGGTACTGGTGGTAATACATATTCAGGGTAATTAAATGTTGGTATTTCATAGTCGTGTGGTAATAAGAAACTAGTTTTATAATTAGTTGTCATATCGCGTAAATAATTATTTAGTGTACTTTTTGTTTTTCCACGAAAACTTCATACTGATAATCTTAAATAATCTTCTTCATTATTGGTATAAGGGTTATCAGCATAAAAGATAATTTCAAAATTACCTTTATATAAGGCTTGAATAGAAAACATATCAATTATATAACTACAATTTGTCCCATCTGGTGTTTGTAAGAATTCGCAATTATTATCTTTTTCACTATTACTAACTGGTGTTTGTGCATCAACTGATTTGGTTTTTTCATTAATTAAATAAACTCGGTTAGTTTTAGGATTTAATTGTTTTAAATTATAAGTTGAATAAACTAATTCTTCGGTTGGTTTACCATCATTAGTTAAAACAGTCCCTTTAAATTTATCAGTTAATAAAGTAGTAAAACTAAAACTAGTAGCATTAGCACCAATCATAGCACCAATTTTATCATTGCCTTGTTCTCTAAATATTTCAAATGGTAAATAACCTTTACCCGCAGCTTTATCACCTCAAAAGGCATCGTTATAAAAACTATAAACATTAGCACTCATAAAACCATTAAGTCATGGAAAATTAGGTCATTTATCATCTTGGGTAATTGTTAAATTCCCAATTCAGTCCCAAGGAATACCAAACGAAACAAAGTTTAAAAACTTTCCAATAGCAGGTATAGTAAAAGGATTAAATACTAGTTTTTGAGTGTAGTTTAAAGGTAATACTGTAATTTGGCGATTAATAAAATTATTCATATTTAAAATATCTCAAACATTACATTTACCCATTTTATTATATTCAATTTGAACTTGTCCAACTGTATTACCAAATTCATCTTTTCTTCTAAAATATGATGATGCTTGGGTACTAATAATATTATTAANAGTTCCACTATTTACTTTTATTTTATCTGGNGGAGTAATCATTCAATTTTTAGACCAATAAGGTTTAGAATTTGAATTTTCTTCCTTAATAGTTGTTCCAACAGTTGGATTATTTGCTGTTGAACTTGCTTTATCTGTTATTACCATACCCTCATTATTTTTTTCAATTCAAAAATCAGACATTGATTGAATATGTTCTTTTCAATCTTTATATCCAGTAATAATAGTTGGTTGTATCCCTTGAATGTTATATCAACTTACTTCGGGTGATGCATAAGTATTTATTTTATCAGGGGGAGCAGGATACATATTATACATTAATAAATCTCTTGAATTCATTACTTTTTTATTAAATTGACCTTTAATAATTGGTCTTCCTATAACTGGTATATCAAATAAAATTGGATTACCATAAAATTTAACTGCCATTGCTCTAACCCCTGGATCTTTTAATAAAATATCATCTAATTCAACAATACCTTTATTTAATTTTTCATCATAAGTTATTTTAGGAAAACAATAACCCTCTCCTGGAGCACTTGTTTGAATAAATTGTCTTACTGCCAAACCACTATTACTAATTTTGTCATTAATACTTGAAAATGTAATTTCTTGTCATAAGAAACTACCATCATATGGTGAATAATAATTAATAACATTTGATGGATATAATCATTGTCTATCTTGTGGTGCAGAATTAATATCACCACCGCCAATATTTAATCCACGGTCATTAAATACAGTATAAAAATTATAATAATCATTAATATTTAATTTATCTGCATCTTCATCTAAAATTAATAAAGTATATTGTCTTTCGGTTGATTGCTGAGTAAATACTTGTTCAAATTTAGCATCTCCAAATTGAATAGAACTTCTATCATCAATCATATAAGCATCTCAATATTTACCAACTTTGACTTCTTTTGTATAAAAGTTATCGGCTTTATTATCATTATTCATAAAATAACTTAATTTATATTGATTTAAGTATTCTAACATTTTATTAACATCATAAATGTTTTCACCATCAATTAATTTTCAATAAACATTATTATTTTCATCTTTTAATTTTATCGCAAAAGGTGTTTCATTATTGGCTCATATAGTTGAGTTAATTGGTTGTTTATTAAAATNATCAATNGTTAAAATATTAATTTCTTCACCTTTATATTTTTGNACTATTTTTAAACTANNTTGTCATTGAGCAATNGTACTTTCCATATTATCAAATATTCTTGTATAACTACCATAATCACTNGGTTTAGCATTATTNGGTTTTCAACCNGTTTCTGTATCAGGTATATATGAACTATAAACATTAAAAGGAAATACCATTCAATGTCTATTATCTNNTATNTNTTCTCTNATATCTATTAAAGTATCATGGGCTTGTCTTCTTAATTCTTCCATAACACCTGGGTTAATTCTACTCATTTTTTAATTCTCCTTAATTTCTGTTCTACCTTGTAAGGCATTTTGATTATTACCAGTTTCATCATATTCTAGTAATTTATTATTATGNTCNATTTCTTTTGCNTNNATTTTATCTNNNNATNNTTCNANTTTTTCANAATATTTNGTTGCTTCTAATTCATCAANATTATCATATTCAGTTATNGCTCTTATTGGNTCCATTGTGNNATTNTCTAATCTAGNAGTAATTAATTCATTTTGTCGCATTTGGTCNACTAAACTAGCACTAANAAAATCAAANCCATANNNTCNTTCACCANNNCCATCTCATAAACCATAATATTTTAAAACNGTATCAAACATTTTAGTATAATATTGCTTACGATATGCTTGTAAATANGCTTGTTTTTCTAAATCTTTTGTTTTAGTTAATAATGATTGTGTTTTATTTTGGTCATTATCTGATTTATCACCAAAAGGACTAGAAAAATGACATGCTAAATATACTTGTTCANTAATTGCTTTTTGGTCTTCNGTATATGTTTCTAAGGTTGGTGTACCTTGTACTACTTGTAAAGATTGGGATAATTGACCATCTACTGTTGATGAACTTGATTGAACAAAAATATCATCAAATACATCTTGTAATACTTTTTTATTACCTTTGTTATAAGCAGTCATTAAATCATCACTTAGTATTCCATATCAATGCGTACGATTTGCATATCTTTCTTTTGATTTAATATTAAAACTATCTTCTAAATCAAATTGTAATTTATAACAATTTGCCATTGTAGGTCANGGATTTAANGTNGTTGANGTTGATAAAAATAAAGGATTAGGTTCATTNATCATTTCTCAAAAAGGTACAACTCCTAATTTATTTTTAAATTCTTGTATTAAAACAGGTTTAACATCATCTTTAATTTGTGTTTTACTTTGTCCAACAACTACTTCATTATTTTTAGGTCAACCTTTAATAACTATTTTATCTTTGGTACAAATTAAATTTAANATAAANCCACTATCNNNTTGATGATAATTTAATCAAATATCAGCACCTTGTTCAATTTCATTTATTTTNCTTACNCGTGATGTAAAGTTAAANGGGTTAATTCATAAATCAATATTGCCNTCATTAGTNTCTAATAAACCAAANATAGTTTTACCCATTAAACTTGCTGTTAATTCATTNTTATCTAATTTTTCTTTNATTTTATAAGTTTCATATCATCAATTTAATTTT
>NZ_MQTY02000019.1:0-13362 GCF_016082285.1 Spiroplasma sp. Moj | reverse complement strand
AAATAATTTAAATAAAAAAGTCCTTTTTCGTTGTAGGAAAATATTAAATTTTTAAATAAAAGACATAATTAATTAAAATTATAATTTGCTATTAGTATCTTTTTAAAAATATTTACAATTATTTTAATAGGTTATGCAAGAAGTCTATTAAAGACCAAAATCATCATTTTGTTAATAAAGAATTTCTAGCACAAATGAAACCGGGGGCAGTGTTAATTAATGCAGCGCGTGGTCAACTAATGAATAGTGAAGCAGTTTATGAAGCTGTTAAGTCAAATCATTTAAAAGGTGTAGGATTAGATTTATTAGAAAATGAAGGTGATGTTTTTTTCCAAGATTTTAATGAAAATAAAACACCATATAATCTGACAAATAAATTAATTACCTTATATCCACGAGTAATTATTACACCACATATAGGTTCTTATACTGATGAAGCTGTCAAAAATATGATTGAAACAACATATGAAAATTTAAAAGAAATTTTAACAAATGGTGAGTCAAAAAATAAAATATAAAACAAATTTTTAGAAAGTAGAGTTTTAGTCTACTTTTTATTATTTAAAATAACTTTTAATAAAAAATAATAAAATAAATAAAATTATTATATAATTTATTTAGTAAAAAATTGTGATTTCTATTTATTTTTTATTTTATATTAATTAATAACACTTGTGGGGTGACAAAAAAAGCGAGGTATTTTTTGTAATGCAAAAAAATGGGCAGCAAATGATTTGTGATAAATGTCAGTTTAAATTTAAATCTTTTTATAGACAATGAAAATTAAATAATAATAACAATAAGTTATTTATTTTTCGTGTAGAAAAAAATATCAAGCATTGAGCAAAAACATTGATTTAAGTGAATTAATTCCAGATTATGCTTTTGTTTATAATTCAACTTGGTTTGCTATTTATAGTATTAAAAAAATTCAACGAATGAGAATTAATACAATAAAAAATTTAAATTTTAAACAAGGTACTTTATTAATTGGATTTTATTGATATCGGATTTTTATTAACGGAATTATGCAAACTCGTTGATATAATCTTCCACGAGTATAATAATGTTTTTTAATTTTATAAAATAAAAAAATAAAATAGTTACTTAAATTTATTGTTTTTTACAGAAAATAATGTCTTATAACAAAAAATCTAGTTAAAATGCAACAATTTTCCAGTTTTCGGTATATAATAAAAATAGTTTTAGTAAAAAGAGAAGTGAGGATTTTTTATTATGTCAAAAAAACTGCACGGGATAGGTGCCAGCAATGGAATTGCAATTGCCAAAGTTTTTAAATTAGAAGAACCAAAATATGAAATTTCGAATAATACGGTTTCTGATTCGGCAAAAGAAATTAAAATACTAGAAGCAGCAATGCAAAAGGCAAACACAGATATTGAAAAACTACAAAAGATTGCCTTAGACAAATTAGGAGCGGAAAAAGCAGCAATTTTTGAAGCACATAAGGAAATTTTGCGTGATCCAGCAATGATTGATGAAGCAAAAAATATCGTTAAGAGTAATAACAATAATGCATCATATGCAATTCATACTGTTGCTCAAAAGTTTATTACAATGTTTACAAGTATGGATAATCCATATTTTAAAGAGCGTGCAGCTGATGTTAAAGATGTAACTGATCGTTTAATTAAGTATATTTTAAATGTTCCGGTCTTAGATTTAGCAACTATTAGTGAAAAAGTTATTATTGTTGCTGAAGATTTAACACCTTCACAAACAGCGCAGTTAAATCCTAAATTTGTGAAAGGATTTAGTTGTGATATGGGGGGGCGTACTAGTCATGCTGCAATTATGGCCCGTAGTCTAGAAATTCCAGCTGTCTTAGGATTAAAAGATATTACAAAACAAGCAAACCATCATGAAATAATTATGATTAATGGAACAACAGGAGAAGTTATCTTAAATCCAACATCGGTGGAGATTAAAACTTGGACAACAGAAAAAGAAAAATTTTTACAATTGCAACAAGAACTATTGGCATTTAAAGATAAACCAACAGTTTCAAAAGATGGATATCAAAAATTTGTTTTAGAAGGAAATATTGGAGCACCAAAAGATGTTCAAGGTGTTTTGGATAATGGTGGGCAAGGAATTGGATTATTTAGAAGTGAGTTCTTATATATGGATAATGACCATTTCCCAACTGAAGATGAGCAATATGAAGCTTATAAAAGTGTTTTGGAAGGAATGCAAGGGCGCCCAGTGATTATTCGAACATTGGATATTGGTGGTGATAAAAAATTATCATATTTTAAATTTCCAGAAGAAATGAACCCATTTTTAGGATATCGTGCGATTCGCCTTTGTTTAGATAAAACAGATGTTTTTCGAACACAATTACGTGCTTTATTACGTGCTAGTGTGTATGGGAAAGCTGGTATTATGTTTCCAATGATTGCGACAGTTGATGAATTTAAAACTGCAAAAAAAATTACCTTAGAAGAAAAAGCAATTTTACTTAAAGAAGGACATAAAGTGGCAGACAATATTGAAATTGGAATGATGATGGAAATTCCAGCAGCAGCAATGTTAGCTGATCAGTTTGCAAAACACGCTGATTTCTTTTCAATTGGAACTAATGATTTAATTCAATATACAATGGCAGCTGATCGAATGAGCCAATTTGTGGCATATTTATACCAACCATATAATCCATCTGTTTTACGTTTAATTAAAACAATTATTGATGGTGCCCATAAAGAAGGAAAATGGGTTGGAATGTGTGGTGAAATGGCTGGAGAGGAACAAACAATTCCGCTTTTAATGGGAATGAAATTAGATTACTTTTCAATGTCTGCCACAAGTATTTTAAATGCGCGTCGTATTATTAGCAAATTAGAAGTTTCGGCAATGGAACAATTAGTAACAGAAGCATTAGAATGCCAAACAGGTGATGAAGTTTTGGTTTTAGTTGAAAAAAGAACAAAAAATGCTTTAGAAGTCTAAAATTTTGATAAAATAACACTATATAGTGTTATTTTTTATTAAATAGGTGGTTTAAATGATAAATCTAAATACGTATGCAATAATTGACCTTCCATTACCAGTTTTAATTGCTTTTGTTGTTATTTTTACGGCATTATCAATTAATTAGTGAATTTTGATATTGAAGACAATGGTATAAAACACGCCATAATGCTAAAAATGATAATTTTGCGGTTAAACAGAAGGTAACAATTCGAGTTGCTTTTCAAAAAATAAGTATTTAATTTTATTTTTATTATGTTTCTTTTGCTTAATTGGTTCTATTTTGGTTTTAGTTAAACAACTAGTTGTTTTCGCATTGTTTTAAAAATAGCACATAAATTTAATAATTTTATAGTATACTAAAGATAGATGACAAAGTTGTCTGCTTAATGAAAAAAGGAGAAGAAAAGATGGGATTATTTAGTAAAAAACCAAAAGAACTTGAAATAATTCCCCCTGTAGATGGTGAAGTTATTGCTTTAGATAAAGTTGAATATGAAGTATTTTCACAAAAAATGTTAGGTGAGGGTTTAGCAATTAAACCAAATGCTGGTAATTTTATTGCTCCAATTGCTGGGAAATTAATTACCGTTTTTCCGACAGGTCATGCTTATGCAATCAAAAGTAATAATGGTGTTGAAATGTTATTACACATCGGAATGGATACAGTTTCATTAAATGGAAAAGGATTCGATATTCAAGTAAAACAAGATGATAATGTTAAACAAGGGAATTTATTATGTAATGTTGATTTAGCAGTTTTAAAAGTTGAAAATGTACCAAGTTTAGATACGCCAATTGTTTTTACACCAGAAACAATGAGCGGTAAGACAATTAATATTGTTAAAACAGGTAATGTTAAACAAGGAGAAATTATTGCTGTTATTAAATAGGAAATAATTTTAACTAATAAGTGATTTATAAAATGGAAATCACTTTTATTTTTTTTTATAAAGTATATTCTAGAGTGTTTTTGCTATAATTGTTAAGAAAGGAAGAAGGTCAAATGGTAAAAATACTTTTAATTGCGATTGTTTTTTTCTTATATTATTACTGAGTCTTTTCTTCAACAGGGGCAATTTTAGCCGAATTTTTAAAAATTCGAACTAAAAATATTTATTTTGGAATGATTATGGGTTTTTTCTTTTATTTTGCTGTTATTTCTTTTTTGCTAATTCCATTAGAATTTATTCCTAATTTACGTTATATTATTTTAGTTTATTCATTATTATCAATTAATATTTTATATTCATTATTTTTGTTATTATTTATTCGTTATTGATTTAATATTAATTTATGAGATTGAAATCACGCCATTTTTGTTGTTGCATTTGGTGTTTTTATGGCATTATATTATGCTAAAAATTATTTTATTGCTCCTTCAGGTTCAAACATTACTAATAGTTATATTTTAAGTTTTTATTTTTTTGCTTCAGTTGATAATAATATTATTTTTAAATTAAATCCAAATGTTACGATTGCTAATGCTCAAGCTTTAGCAACATTATCTTGGTTTACAAATGTTTCAGTTTGATTTGTAATGACTGGAATTGATCCAAGTGATATTATTTGAAATTTATTAAATATTTTAGATGCAATGCTATTTGCTTCAATTTTTGTAACATTATTGAGTAATTTTGCTAATAAAAAAAGTAATCGTTTTTTAATTGGTACTTTATCACTCCTTGTTTTATCTGCTTCAAAATTATTGATTTATTATTTTGGATATGATTCATGGCATCAACAGAATATGTTAACTGGTTTATTTTTTGTCACTTTTATTTTAATGACAATTTACACAAATGAAGAATACCGCAGTCGTAATATGCCTTGAATTATTGGTATTATTTTTGCAAGTTATATTACCTTTGAATGAGATGCATCGTATATTATGTTATTTATTATTTATGTTTCAACATGAATTAGTATGTTAAAATATAAAACTAATTTTTTAAAAGATATGGTTAAGTTTATTTTATTTTCAACATTATGTTTTATCTTTTACAACGCACAAATAAAAAATATTTTACTAATTTTTATTTTTTTAGGATTATTTTTGTTAATGATAATTTTATCATTTTTGTTATATCGCAATTATTCACGAGTACATGATATTGAAATAATGATGTACCTAGGGCAAAAAAAATTATTATTTGTTGTACCAATTATTTTTACTTTAATTTCAGTAGTCATTGTTTTAGCAATGGGGGAAAATAACTTAAATTTTTGAACATTAGAAACAATTGCATCAGCCTTATATGTACAGTTAGAATTAGGGCGTTGAGAACCATGAACAAATATTGTCTTCTTAATTATTTCTTTTGTCTTTTTAGGTTTAGCTTTAATTTGATTATTCTTTTTTGAACGAATTCCAAATTTTGTTGCAAAAACTCCAATTAATATGCTATCAATTTTAACAGTAACTTTCTTTAATCCGTTAGTTGGGCGTTTTTTAATTTTAATTTTTAATGAACAGGCTTTGTTAAACAATGCTACGGTTTTTATTGTTGCGTTATTAGTTGCCTTAAATATTAGTGTTTATGCATTGAAAATTAAACCGTTTAAAAAATGGCATTTTAAAAAACCACCAATTTCCCCGCATCATAAAAAGAACCTAAAAATAATAAAATAAAGGAGGATATTATGACTTTTGAACAAGCAAAAAAACGTAGTTTAGTATTAAAAGAACAGTTAGAACAATGAAATTATGAATATTATGTGAATGATAACCCTAGTGTCAGTGATCAAGAATATGATCGAGCAATGCAAGAATTAATTGCAATTGAACAACGATATAGTGAATTAATTACAATTGATTCTCCAACGCAACGTGTTTCTGGTCAAGTTAGCGAAAAGTTTAATAAATATGTTCATACAAGTCCAATGTTAAGTTTGGGAAACGCATTTAATTATGATGATTTAATTCATTTTGATGAACAAATTAAAGAATTGACGGGTTTGCCAGAGGTTGAATATACTTGTGAATTAAAAATTGATGGATTATCAATTTCATTAGTTTATGATAATCATCTTTTAGTGATGGGGGCAACTCGTGGAGATGGTCTTACTGGTGAAGATGTTACTATTAATATTAAACAAATTAAATCAATTCCTCTTCGAATTGACCAACCAACTTTAACTGTTCGGGGTGAAGTTTATTTATCAGTTGAAGAATTTAAGAAGATAAATGAGGAACGTGCGAAAAATGGCGAATCTGAATTTGCTAATCCTCGAAATGCAGCAGCAGGAACTTTACGGCAATTAGATTCAACAATTGTTGCAAAACGAAAGTTAAATGCATTTTTATATTATTATGTTAATGCTTTGCAGGATGGAATTCAATCACAGTACGAAGCTTTACAAAGATTAGAACAATTAAAATTTAAAACAAATCCTGAGTATCTTTATTGTTCAAATATTGCGGCAGTTTGAGCATATATTCAAGAGTATGAACCAAAACGTCATCAATTAGGTTATGAAATTGATGGAATTGTGATTAAAGTTAATAACTTAAATTTATATAACCGCATAGGTTATAATGCTAAAAATCCAAAATGAGCAATAGCTTATAAATTTCCAGCAGAAGTTGTGGTTACAAAATTGCTTAATATTTTTCCTTCTGTTGGAAGAACAGGACGGATTACTTATAATGCTGTTCTTGAGCCAGTTCGTATTGCAGGAACAATTGTACGAGCAGCAACATTACATAATGCTGATTTTATTACTGAGCGTGATATTCGGATTGGTGATAATGTTCAAGTTAAAAAAGCGGGGGATATTATTCCGGAAGTGATTAATTATGTTGTAGCTTGTCGCCAAAAAAATGCTCAAAAATGACATGAAGCAACGCATTGTCCAGAATGTAATTCTTTATTAGAACGTGTTGAAGGTGAGGTTGACCAGTATTGTATTAATTCTGTTTGTCCTAAAAAAATTACTCGGGGGTTAGAACATTATTGTTCACGAAATGCGATGAATATTGAAGGAATTAGTGAAAAAATTATTGAACGATTATTTAAATTAGGATATTTAAAAAGTTTTATTGATTTATATCAATTAGAGCAATACCGAGCGGAAATTATTGAATTAGAAAATTTTGGTGAAAAATCATTTGAAAATATGATTGCTTCAATTAATAATTCAAAAAATAATTCCTTAGAGCGATTATTGTTTGCATTAGGAATTCGACATGTTGGTCAAAAAACAGCAAAATTATTAGCACGACAATTTAAAACAATT
Source organism: Spiroplasma sp. Moj (assembly GCF_016082285.1). Taxonomy (NCBI): domain Bacteria; kingdom Bacillati; phylum Mycoplasmatota; class Mollicutes; order Entomoplasmatales; family Spiroplasmataceae; genus Spiroplasma; species Spiroplasma sp. Moj. The sequence goes on along the minus strand of NZ_MQTY02000019.1, from coordinate 6,132 downwards.
GCTAATTTAGCCGCCATGAATATTGAACAATTATCAATTATTAATGATATTGGTCCAATTGTAGCAGCTAGTGTTGTTGATTATTTTGCAATTTCAGCTAATCAACAAGAACTTGCCTTACTACGCCAAAAAGGGATTAAAATGGAGTATTATGCTACTAATCAGCATTTAGCACAGAAGTTTGAAAATTATCGGTTTGTGATTACCGGAGTTTTATCAAAACCACGAGAATATTTTAAAGAGTTAATTGAAAGTTATGGTGGGCAAATTTCTGAAAGTGTTAGTGCAAAAACCACTTATTTACTGGCAGGGACTGATGCTGGTAATAAATTAGTAAAAGCACAAAAATTAAATGTTAAAATTATTAATGAAGAAGAATTTCAACAATTATTAAATAAGGAGGGATAAGATGGCACGAATTACAAAAGAAGTGTTACAAATGTTAGCACATGATATTATGCTAGATTTACAAGATAAGGAACTAACTAATTTAAGTCAAGAATTTGATGTTATTTTAAAACAAATGGATTTAGTACAAAAAATTGATACAACTAATGTTCATTCAATGCATTTTCCATTTGATTTAACAGTTGACTATTTGCGTGAGGATGATGAGATTGATGTTGCTCCGCAAGCTGAAATTTTAGCGGCAGCACCAAAAAAAATAGATGATTATATTGTAATTAATAAGGTGGTTAAATAGAATGGCAGCTTATTCAATCAAAGAATTACATCATCTTTTAGTTGCTAAAAAAATTACTCCATCGCAAATAGTTAAGAATGCTTTTACTAATTTAGACAAATATCAGGTTTTAAATGCAACAGTGACAGAATTAAAAACAGAAGCCACAGCTTTGGCAGCTAAATTAGACCACCTTGTTGTTCCTAAAAATATTTATTTATTTGCCTTACCATATTTTGCAAAAGATAATTTTGCAACAAAAGGAATTAAGACAACGGCGAGTTCAAAAATTTTAGAAAATTTTATTCCAAATTATGAATCAACAGTAACTAATATTTTGAAAGAAAACAATAGTATTTTATTAGGAAAAGCAGCTTTGGATGAGTTAGGAATGGGTGGGCATGGTTTATATGCCTTAACAGGAGATGTTTTAAACCCTTGAGATTTAAGCCGGATTACTGGTGGCTCATCATCTGGCTCAGCAGCTTTAGTTGCAGCTGGTGTTGTTCCATTTGCATTAGGAACAGATACAGGTGATTCAGTACGAAAACCAGCAGGTTATTGTGGTGTTGTTGGTTTTAAACCAACTTATGGTTTAATTTCACGGTATGGTGTTTTTCCTTATGCGCCATCATTAGATACGGTTGGATATTTTACTCGAACTGTTGAAGACAGTGCAATTGTTTTTGATTATTTAGCACAAGAAGATCACAAGGATGCAACCTCATTAAAGAGTAAGGAACAAGGTTATTTTAAAAATTTATCATCAGAAAAAATCAAAAAACAAAAATTTGCTTATTTAAAAAATGCGCATGCGATTCTTCCAGATGAAATTAGAATTCATTTTGATCATTTATATGATGAATTAACAGCCCGCGAGATTAGTGTTACAGCAATTGATTTTCCAGAAGATTTACTAAAAGCATTAATGCCAGTTTATATGGTGATTTCTTTTACCGAAGCAGTAAGTAGTCATTCAATGTTGGATGGAATTAATTATGGAACACGAGTTGATGGGGACACTTATCAAGAAGTAATGATGAATTCACGAACTAATGGTTTTGGTCATGTTGTTAAACGTCGTTATGTTATTGGTTCATACACTTTAACAAAAAATAACCAAACATTATTATTTTTAAAAGCAAAACGAGTACGACGTTTAATTGTCAATGCTTTAACTACTGTTTTTGCAAAATATGACTTTTTATTATTACCAGCTGCATCAACGATTGCTCCAAAAATTACTACTATTATTAAAGATCAAATTTTAACAGAGGCAGAACTAGAAAATTATGTTGATGATTTATTAGTATTAGGTAATTTAATGGGTAATCCATCATTAACTGTTCCACTTGCTTTTGTTGATAAAATGCCAATTGGAATAAATGTTAATGCTGCTCCTTTTGCTGACCAAAAGGTCTTTAATGCTAGTTTATTAATTGAAGAGATTGTTGGAATTAAAAATAAAGTGGCACCAGAAAGGGGGAACAATCATGATTAATTTTGAGGTAGTAATTGGAATTGAAAATCACGTTGAATTAAAAACAAAGACAAAAATGTTTTCTTCTGGCGCAGTGAGTTATGGGTCTAAACCCAATAGTATGGTTAATCCAATGGATGTTGGGTATCCAGGAGTAATGCCAACAGTTAATAAAAAGGGAGTTGAGTTAGCGTTAATTGCTTGTCAAGCACTTAATTTGACAGTTGATCCAGTCATTCAATTTGATCGTAAAAATTATTATTACCCTGATTTAGCAAAAGGTTTCCAAATTACGCAGCAATATTATCCAATTGGTCAAAATGGATATTTAACGATTATTGATGAGAATAATAAACCTTTTAAAGTAGAAATTGAACGTCTGCATATTGAAGAAGATACTGCTAAACAGTTGCATGAAGAAGACCAAACATTATTAGATTATAATCGTGCTGGAATTGGTTTAATTGAAATTGTAACTCGCCCTGTATTACGGTCAGCGTTTCAAGTTCGTCAATATTTAGAAACTTTACGTGAAATTTTAGTTTATACCAAAGTTAGTGATGCTAAAATGAATGAAGGTTCATTACGATGCGATGTTAACATTTCGTTACGTCCAATTGGTGTGAAAACATTTGGTGATAAGGTTGAATTAAAAAATCTTAATTCAATTGCAAATGCTGAAAAGGCAATTGAATATGAAATTACAAGACAAAGTGAACTTTTATTAATGGGAAAAAGAATTGAACAAGAAACACGCCGATTTGATGAAAAAACAAAAACAACGGTTTTAATGCGTCATAAAACTGATGCTATTGATTATAAATATTTTTCTGAGCCAAATATTTTTCCAATTAAATTAGATCCAAATTGAATGACAAAAGTTCTTAAAAATATGCCAGAATTACCAGCTGTCAAACGTAAACGTTATTTATCAAAATTAAATTTAAAACCAGCTGATATTGAAATTATTTTACAAGATTATGCCTTAATGAATTTTTTTGAAGCAGCAATTAAGTTATCACCACATTATGAAATGATTGCTCATTATTTAATTGGTGATATTAGTGCTTATTTAAATCAAAAAGGATTAACAATAAGTGAAACAGCATTAACACCACAAAATTTAGTTGAAATTATTATGTTAATTAATCAAAATATAATTTCAAATAAACAAGCCAAAACAGTGTTACAACGAATTTTAAATGAAGATTGTGCTCCAACGAAAATTGTTGCTGAATTAGGATTAAAACAAATTAGTGACCCAGTTGAAATTAAAACAATTATTGAGCCAGTTTTTAATGCTAATATAGCAATGCTAGAACAATATGAGCAACGGCCAGAACGAGTAATTAAGTTTTTTATGGGTGAATTAATGAAATTAACAAAAGGACAAGTTGCCCCAGAAATTGGCCAACAAGTAGTTATTGAATTAATTACAGCGAAACAAGGGAAATAAAAAAAAGATGGTTACTTACCATCTTTTTCATATTCTTGATCAATTTTTTGTAATTTAATTGTTAAATCATTAATTGCACTAATTTTAGCAATAAATAATAATTCATCATCTAATTTAATTGTTTCAACATCTCCGGGTAAAATAACACGGCCTTTACGTTTAACATAAACAATATTATAATCTTTATTATTAATAAAACGTAATTCTGATAATGTTTGTCCTTCAATATTTGGATCAGTCACCTGAATAATTAATGATGCATAATTTTCATCAACAGTTTGCATTTCAATGTCAATATCAAACATTGCTTTAGTTGCCGTAATACTTCCGGCCATTGTATCGGGTTGGATAATATTATTAATTCCTAATGCTTTTAGAATTCGTGCATGACGGATATCTTTTACTTTCGCAATAATATTAGTAATTCCAAGGTCTTGTAATCCAATAATTGTTAAAATACTAGCTTCAATATTACTTGCGATTGTGATAATGACAGTATCATACTCGTCTAGTCCTTGCTCAATTAGATTTGTTTTAACTGTTGCGTCTAATGCTACGCCATCAACTTGTTCATAACTAGCAATCATATTATTAACCTTAGTTTGGTCAATATCAAAGACCATAATATGTTGTTTTCGTGCAATTAGTGTTTCAATTATTGAACGTCCAAAATTATTTAGTCCAATAATTGCAAAACTTTTTCTTCTTGCCATTCCTTTTCCCCCTTATTGCATTTTTAATTATACTATTTTTTTTATTATTAGCAATAATTACTAACTTGTAGTATATAATAATATTAATGAAAGAGGGACACAAATGGTTTTTTTTCAATTATATTTCAAAAATATTTTTAAAAGAAAAAATGATAATAAACTACAACGTAATAATGACCCAACTGCACCATTAACACGGCGTCGTCATTGGTTACCCTTCTCAAAAATATCGGGAAGATTATTTTTAGTTTATATTTTAATTGTTCTTTTAGGCGGACTACTGTTATCAATTCCAGGTTTTGTTCATGGCGGAGAACGGATGATTCTTGATGGAAAAGGTAAAATTTTAAACCCTTTAGTTACTTTTGCGTGAAATTATTTAATTGGTTTATTTACTGCTGCTAGTGCTTTTTCTGATACTGGAATTACAATTAGTAATCCTGCAGCGGATTATACTTTTTGGGGACAATTGGTAATTTTAATTTTAATTCAAACAGGTGGTTTTGGAATTGCTACTTTTAAAATTATGATTTTTGTATGATTAGGGCGTCGAATTTCAATTAAGGATAAAATGCTAGTGCAAGGTGAACGAGGAAGTAGTAACTTTGGGCATACAATGGATTTAATTAAAAATAGTTTTATTTTTTTAATTATTTTGGAATGTTTTGGGGCAATTTTATTATTTTGTAATTTTTATTTTTCACCGTTATCAGTAGAAGGAAAATTCATGATTGATAATGTTACTTATCATAATTTTTGACGAAGTTTATGAAGCGGTGTTTTCCACTCAATTTCATCAATTAATAATGCTGGGTTTGATATTATTGGTAATTCATCATTAATGCCTTATAATACTAATTATTTTATTCAATTTGTGTTTTTATTCCAATTTATTATTGGTGGTTTAGGTTTTCCAACTTTTTACGATTTAAAACGAAAATTTGTAGCCTGACGACGAAAAGAACATGTTAAATTTACCTTATTTACTAAAATTAATTTAATTACTTATATTGGTTTATCAATTATTGGTGTTTTTAGTGTTTGATTAATTGAATTTACGAATATTAATACAATCCATCCTGAAACTGCTCAGCATATGGAAAGTATTTTACGAAATTCAAAATCAAATTGAAATGGTTTTATGAATATTTTCTTTAATACAATGTCAACCAGAAATGCAGGTTATTCAACAGTTGAAATGAGTAACTTTTTACCAGGATCACGAATAGTGATGTCAATTATGATGTTTATTGGATCAGCGCCTTCTTCTACCTCAGGGGGGATTCGAACAACAACCTTAGCTGTTATTATCATTACAATTTGGTCTATTATTCGGAATAATAATAGTGTTAATGCTTTTAAACGGAAAATCCCAAATGAAACAGTAAAACGAGCGTTAGGAGTTACTGTTATTTCAGGAGGTTTAATTGCAATTGCCATTATCTGTATTAGTGCTGAAAATCCTCATCTTGATGTTTTAAATACTTTTTTTACAATTTGTAGTGCATTTGGAACAACAGGATTAAGTACTTTAAATTTTACCGAACTATATAACATTGGTATTTTAAGTACTTTAATATTGATTCTATTAATGTTTATTGGGCAATTAGGAGTTTCTTCAACGTTATTAGTTTCAATTCGTGGAAGTGGTAAAAAAGAATACAGTTATGTTGAAGAAAATATTTTAATTGGATAGGTTNAAAANATAATNTTTTTGTGAGGTACCATATACATTTTAGACCAGTTAGTCTTTTAAAAATTTTAACACAGCTTCAGTTGGTGTTAAAAAATTTATGCTTTT
>NZ_MQTY02000018.1:0-13625 GCF_016082285.1 Spiroplasma sp. Moj | reverse complement strand
AATCTCCATTCTAATTTAAAGACTAAATCAGTGGTCTAAAATGTATATGGTTTTCACAAAAAAAAATAATCTTTTTTTCTTGTTTAAAATGATATCTTTTGTATAATATATAGGGTATCACCACGGAACAGTACTCAAGTTGGTGAAGAGGGCACCCTGCTAAGGTGTTAGGTCGGGTAACCGGCGCGAGAGTTCGAGTCTCTCCTGTTCCGCCATTTAATTTACATTTAACGAAAAAAAGTAATAAAGAGTTATAAATAATTTTTATAACTCTTTTTAAATTATTGGTATAATAAAAGTAGTAATATTGTGCAATAAAGGGGAAGCATAATGAAAAATTGATTAAAAATTATTTTATCAATGATTTTTTTATTTGGTATGGCGATTATGGGGTTACTTGTTGTCGTTATTATTTTCAATGTTAAATTCTTATATATTTTTTTAGGAATTGTTATTATTGATTTAATTTTCTCATTTTTTTTCTTTTTTTCCAAACGACATTATGAAGTTAAATTTTCTTGAATTATTTTTATTAATTTTGTGCCATTTATTGGTCTATGTTCATATGTTTTTTTTGGTCGAAAATACCATTATTCAAATAAAAAATCATTATTGTACAATCATTTAAATAAATTAGAATATGATACTTATTGTAAAAAAAATAAGACATGTTTAATAAAATATACTGCTCCTAATCAAAAATTTGGGAATGTTGTTGAATTATTAATGCGGCATGTGAATAAGCCACTATACCAAAATAATAAAATTAAAATAATTACAAATGGGACCCGTGTTTTTAAATCATTATTAACAGATTTACAACAAGCACAACAATATATTTTATTAACTTATTTTATTGTTGCTGATGGTGAACTATTTGAATCTTTTTTAGTAGTTTTAAAAGAGCGAATTGCAGCTGGTGTTCGGGTTTATATGATTTATGACCATGTTGGTAGTTACTTTAAAATTAGTAAAAAAAGTATTAAAAAATTAATTAAAGCTGGTGTTCGAGTTCATAAATATTTACCAATTATTACACCTTTTATTAGTGGGAATGCCAATTATCGTAATCATCGTAAAGATGTTATTATTGATGGCTTAATTGGTTATACAGGTGGAATTAATTTAGCCGATTTATATGCTGATAAATCATGAAAGTTTGGAATTTTTCATGATATACAAGTACGAATTGAAGGTGAAGCGGTTCGAGGTTTGGAAGTAATTTTTGCTGATGACTGATTTTTTGCAACTAAACGTCATGAAATAATCACAGATTTAGAACATGCCATTTTAACACCAAAACAATACAATATGAAGGGTAAATCACATTTACAAATTGTTAATCATAGTCCTAGCATTGATCATTCCATTACCAAAGACCTATATATTTCATTAATTAACAAAGCTCGTAAACGAGTTTGATTATCAACTCCTTATTTTATTCCACCAGATGATCTTATTCAAGCTTTAATTCTTGCAGCACGTGCTGGAGTTGATGTTCGTTTAACAATTCCAGGTTTGACTGATAAAATTTTTGTTTTAGATATAACAAAAAGTTACTGTAAACCTTTATTTGCTAGTGGTGTTAAAATTTATGAAATGAATAATACTTTTAGTCATAATAAAATTGCTATTTTTGATGATGATATTGCTCTGATTGGGACTTGTAATTTAGATTACCGTAGTTTCTTTTCTGACCATCAAACAACAGCAGTTATTTATGATCCAGAGGTAGTCGCAAGCTTTATTCCTCGTTGAGAATGAGATTATGAACATTCAATTTTATGACAGGAATGACCAATTAAATATAAACCCTTGAGTTATCGACTATTGTTAACATGTTTAAAATTAGTCGCACCAATTTTATAAGTTAATGCTAATATCAAGAATAATTTTTTGTATAATTAATATGTGAAGGAGGGGGTATAATGCTATTTAATAAATTAAAAAATAAAGAGGACAAAGAAAAGGAACATCAAACAGAAAAAAAGCATAACTTATTACAAGAAAAATCATTGTCATCATCAGATAATTTAGAAAGTAGTTTGTTTGAAGATGAAGATGATAATAGTAAAATTAAAACTGGTTTTAGTTTTAAACGGCGTAAAACGCACAAAATTATTAAAGAATTAAATCGCCAGCGAATTAAGTCATTATTATTTTATACTGATATTAGTAATGTTTTACGGCAATTGGAATTTGGGCTACAGCCAGTTAAGAATATTCATTTGGCAAAAGAAAGTGAATATATTGTTTGAACATATTTAGAAAAACCTGATCATTTAGAGTTTGAATTAGATAATTCAACGCGACATTATTTTTGAAGTTGAATTGCAGAGCAAAAAGTTGATCCAAGTCAAATTACTGTGATTGCAATTGATATTCAAAATTTATTTCATTTAACAAAAAAAGATTGAGAATATGATGATGTAACCCGCCGTGTAAAAGTTTTTGAAGATGTGAAACCAACAGCAATTCGCTGAATATTAATGAAAAATAATCAGTATTTAAATCGAATTCAAATGTATGTTAAAAGTAATAATTTAAAACTTAAAATTTTTCAAGGTGAAAAAGGAAATGTTTCTAATGTGTTAACAGAAGGTAGAAAGAAGTAAAGAATGAAGAGAAAGTTAGAGAAAATTACTCTGCGTGAAGTTGATTTTGCGCAATGATATACTGATATTGTTTTAAATGCTGATTTAATTGCCTATGGGCCAGTCAAGGGAACAACTATTTTTAAACCTTATGGATATGCAATTTGAGAAAATATTCAAAAAATTTTAGATGCTGAATTTAAAAAAAATGGTGTAAAAAATGTTTATTTTCCTTTACTAATTCCAAAAACTCTTTTTAATAAAGAAAAAGAACATATTGAAGGGTTTTCACCAGAAATTGCAACAGTAACAAAAGTTGGAGATAAAGTCTTAGATGAAGAATTATACATTCGACCAACATCAGAAATTCTTTTTGGAACCTTTTTTAGTAAAGAAATCCAAGGTTATCATGATTTACCACTGTTATATAATCAATGAGTTAATGTTTTACGTTGAGAAAAAACGACCCGTCCGTTTTTACGTACAAGTGAATTTTTATGACAAGAGGGGCATACAATTCATAGTTCAAAACAAGAAGCACAGCAATTTACTTTAAAAATTTTAGATATTTATGCTACTTTTGCAGAAAAAACTTTATTATTACCTGTGATTAAAGGGCAAAAAACAGAACGTGAAAAATTTGCTGGAGCAGAAGAAACTTATACGATCGAATCATTAATGTATGATGGTCAAGCTTTACAATGTGGGACTAGTCATTATTTTGGTCAAAATTTTTCTAAAGCATTTGATATTAAATTTTCAAATCAAAAAAATACTTTAGAATATGCTTACTCAACATCGTGAGGGGTTTCAACGCGTTTGATAGGAGGGATTATTATGACACATAGTGATGATAATGGACTAGTATTACCACCGCAAATTGCGCCAATTCAAATTATGATTTTACCAATTAATAATGATAATGATGAGCAATTATTTGCAGTTGAGCAACTACAAAAAAAATTACACAAATATCGTTGTGAAATTGATCAATCAGACAAAGGTTTTGGGTTTCGTGCAGCTAATGCGGAAATTAAGGGAATTCCATTGTGAATTGAAATTGGAGCTCGTGATTTAGCACATCAACAAGTTACAATTGCTCGGCGTGATACTTTTGAAAAAATTACTGTTTCCTGAACAGAAGTTGAAAAAGTAGTTTCTGATTTATTAGATCAAATTGCAACAAATTTATACCAAAGAGCTTTGGATAATCGTCATCAACGGACAAAAAAAATCGATAATTATTCAGAGTATAAAAAAACTTTAGCAAAAATGAATGGTTTATTTTTAGTGCCGTTTTGTGGTCGCATTGAGTGCGAATATACAATTAAAGCTGAAACACAAACAACATCACGTTGTATTCCATTTGATGTTCCAACAAAAAAAACAACTTGTTTTCATTGCGGACAACCAGCAACTAATTTAGTTTATTTTGCGCGAGCTTATTAATAACAAGGAAATCTCTTTTATTTTTGATAAATTTCAATTGTAAAGGAGGTTTTTATTTGTTTAATCAAAATTTTATTGAAGAGCCATTAGCAGTTTATAATTCTTTTCAGTTTGCTTCTAATAATAAAATTAATTTAGCATTAGATTTAACAATTCCTTTATTTGCTTTTGATAATGGTGATAATAGTAAAGCCTATGCTTTTTATATTCGTCCTAATATTGGCAATTTAAAATCATGGTTTACTTTAACTGGTGAATTAACAACAGCATATAAAACTGACCACGAACCAAACACCAAATTGCTTGATGTTTTAAAAAAACGTTTTTTTCAATTTAATTTTAATTTTTCAATGTTAAAAGTATATTGAAATATTAATAATAAAAAACAATGTCAAATCACAACGGAATTATAAGCAACCGCTAGTTCAACAATTTTAAAAATATCACAAACACAAGTGGAATACTCAAAATGAGGAAAAGTTATTATTCCAGCCCAGTGTTTTGATATGAATAAAACAAATAAAATTAGTTTAGTTATTAATGCACCTAATCTTCGGGACAATGATTTAGTAACAAAAAATTCTTATCAAGAATTTTATTTAAATTTTAATTATAAGAAAGACTTTCTTAAACAAACAAAAAAATTATTCGGAATCTTTCAATATAAAAATTACGATGAAAAACAAAAAAAATTTAAAACTTTTTATGATATTTTTGCTAATTATTTTTAATTAATTCCACCAAAAATAAATGGAGTAAAAATAACTAGTTTATTTGCATTACGTGGTTTAAGTGTTTTCAATTCTTTAGATATGATTGATTTTCCAATTGATTTTCATACTAAAATAGCAAAATTATGAACATTTTTTAATAATCAGCATCTTTTAATTCCAACAACAACGATGATAATTAGTAAACAAACAAAATACAATTTTAAGATTTTACAAGGTTATTTAAAATATAATTCAGCGCAGAAGGTTTATGAACATTTTTTTGTTGAAAATACAGTTTATAATCAAAACAAAAACCAAATTGAAATTGAAGCAAATAATAATTTAACCTTAAATAATTTTCTTGTTAATCCCTTTCTTGCACAAAGCGAAATAAATTTTATTACAACAATAGAACGATTTAATTTTAATCTTGTTCAAAATTTTATTTTTAAACCAATTATTCCTAAAATAAATGTTAATAATACTTTTTTTGTTAATTAAAATTGGTTTAAATGCTTAACAATGACTTATCGCATCGTTACTCAACAATTACCTAATTATTATAATAAAGAATTTAACCAAGATTTATTAACACAATTTGAATTTGATTTTTTTGTGGAGCAAAAATTAGTTACAGATGAAAAAATTTTTAATAAAAGATTAGTTATTATTCTTGGTTTTTTGTTCTCAATGTTAGTTTTTTTAAGTGCTATTTTTATTTATGTTTATAAAAATATTTTAATTAGTAATAATAAACCTAAAGTTAATTTACGTGTTTTTAATAAAGACAATGAGAATGTTGAGTTGCAACCAGAACAAAAATTTGTTTTAGATCCTAGAAAATTACGAACAAAAATTAATTATGTATATAGTGAATATTATTTTGATAATATTCGTTTTCATTATTATTTTTTAAAATGTTGAATTTCGCAAATGATGTTTTTTTATCATCCAACAAGTTATCTTAGTTTCTATTATAGTAATGAAAAAATTAGTTATTCAAAAACAATAACTGTCTATCATTATCATAATGAACAACAATTATATCAAGCTTGGAAGCTTACATTAGAAAGCTTACACTAGTGAATGCTATTATTTTATTGCTAAACTTGTTATAATTATATTAATTATTAAGAGAATGTGAGGGATTTTAAATGAATGTTCTAGATGAAATTAAAAAAGTTTTAAAAGAACGTGGAATTTCTAAACCAATTGATTTAAATACGGAGTTTAAAACATTAGAATTAGATTCATTAGATTTGATGGATTTAGTTATTGAGGCTGAGAAAAAATGTGGAATTCAAATACCAGATGATAAATTAATGGATATTAAAACAGTTGCAAATTTAGTTGAAGTTATTAAAGAAATTAAAAAATAAAGGAGCTGGTGGCAATGGCATTATCATATGACGGGATTGTACAGTTATTAAAAAGTAAAAGTTACCGAATTACTGAAATTAGGTTAGCAATTATTAAAATTTTATCAGAAAAGCAACATTTAACTTTAACTGAAATTGTAACATTATTAGAACAAGAATTTAAAAATGTTAATTTAATGTCAGTTTACAACACAATTGATTTATTAATTAGTGAGCATATTGTTTTTACAAATTCTTTTGATGGTAAACAAATTTGATATGATTTAGCAGAAAACCCATCCCTTCATATGGTTTGTGATATTTGTAAAAATGTTGTTCATATTAAAGATACGAATATTTTACATGAAATTAAGTTAGATAATTTAAAAGATGTAATGACAAATATTAATTGAGAACCAGTCCATTTTAAAATTGAAGGGCATGGAATCTGTGATCAGTGCCATAATAAAAAATATGAACCACTTCAATTTGAATAGTACTTCAATGAAGAAAATAAGTAAAATTATTTGCTATTTGCTATTTGCTATTTTCTATTATTTTGTTAAAATGGTTAAGTGCCAATTTAGGCGCTTAATTTATCTTGTTAGGGGTATAGTTCAATCGGTAGAACACCGGACTTCAAATCCGGGTGTTGTGGGTTCAAGTCCTGCTACCCCTGCCATAACATAAAAAGATGAAAGTATGGAAATACTTTTTTATTTTGCCATATTTATCTTATTATGTTATGATTTAAAAAGGATTTAGGGGTGTAGTTTAATGGTAGAACAGCGGTCTCCAACACCGTACGTTGTGGGTTCAAGTCCTGTCACCCCTGCCAGTTTAAACAGTGGAAGTATACCCAAGTCTGGTTGAAGGGGGCGGTCTCGAAAACCGTTAGATGGAGTGATCCATGCAAGAGTTCGAATCTCTTTACTTCCGCCATTTAATGAAGAAAAAATGAAAAATCATTTCTAATATTAGAAATGATTTTTCATTTTTATTTAATTTGTGGAACAGCAACAAAAGCAACTGTGTTTAACCCTGCATGTGCAACAAAGATATTAGCTAAATTTTCGGTGTGGTAATTAACTTTTAATTCATTTAATTTTTGTGTAACATTATCTCAAACTTTGCTAGCACATTCACTTGTTTTTAAAACAAATAATTGAAAGTTTATTTTAACTGTTTTTTTAAATTTTTCTCATGTTTCAACTAAAGTTTCAATTAAATTATTTAAAGTTCGTGATAAGGCAATTTTTTTAGGATGTTCTCCTCATTGAATTAAAATTTTAATTTTAAATAAGTTAGTTAATGATAATAAAACTTTTCCAACACGTCCACCTTTTGATAAACGATCTAAGCTACCAGGAATCATTGCCATATATGTTTTTTGCTCAAGTTCATTTGTTTTTGCAATAATTTCTTCGACACTAAGATTTTGTTTTGTTAATTCATTAGCATAAATTATTAATGTTTTTAAAGCAAAAGCTGCTGTATGATTACGAACAACATGAACTTTTCCACGATATTTTTCATCTTGACTTAAAAGATAAGCAGTTGCATATTGGCTTGAAAGTTTCTCAGCAATTGGATAATGAATAATTTCATCATATGTTTTTAAAATTTCGTCATATTTAACCATTAATTCACCAGTTGATGCTTGACTTGTTTTTGTTGTTCCTGTTTGAACAACTTCATAAAAATTATGTTTTGTTGTTTCTTCTTCCGTATCTAAGATATCAACTTCATTATTTAAAATAATGTGTAAGGGAATAACATGAATACCTAATTGTTTAATTTCTGCTGTTGTGAAACCTGCTGATGAATCAGTTAAGATTGCAATTTTTTTACTCATTGGTTGTACCTCCTTTTATTCATCTCAACATACTAGCACAACCGTATTTGCTCCTGTATGAGCTGCTATAACATTTGGCAAAATGTATGTTGAAGTAATTTTAGCACCCGCGTCTTCAATAATATTGTAAACTTCTTTTAATGTTTCATCGTCTGTTTTTGAATGCAATAAAATAATGTTTTTTCAATTTTGCCGTTCTTTTTTTATTTGTCCTAAAGCTGTTTCAACAGCTTTTTTAAATGTTCTAGTTTTATCAAATTTATCAATGCGACCATCATATCTCAAAATAGGGGTTATCTTCAAAAGCGATGCTAAAGCTGCCGCTGCCGCTGTAATTCGACCCCCGCGTTTTAAAGTTTCCAAACTTTTTGGGATAATAAAGGAGCTAACTTTTGTTTTAATTAAATCAAGTTTTGATTGAATTTTTGTTAATTCAATTCCTTCTCCAATTCATTGATATACTAGATCAATCATATATACTAGCAGTTGACTTACCCCTTCAGTATCAATAACAAAGACTTTGTTTTTATATTCATCGCCTTGAGCTAACATTGAAATATTTTCATGTTGACCAGATAGCCCCTTTGATAATCCCATAAAAACAATGCCATCATATTTTTTTAACAATTCGTTTCAAGTACTTAACATTTTTCCCATTGGAATTTGACTAGTTTTGATAACTTGATGTTCTAAAATATCATAAAATTCATTAAATGAAATAACATCTTCGTCATCTTCCACTTCACTTCCATCTGGAAAATTTAGTAATAATGGTAATAAATAAGTATCTTCATATTTTTTTAAATCGTCTTTCTTAATTCCAGACGATGAGTCGATTATTAATGCAACTTTGCACATATTTTTCCTCCATTTATTTCTATCTCTTAAGTATCATTGAATCTAAGTTAAGGTATTGTTAACGTCTTAACAATATATTAATTATAAACTTTGATATAATAATTTCAAGGATGAAAGGAAGATAACAATGAAAATTACTACTGAACAGAAAAAAATGTATGAGACTATTTTACAAGCATTTGGACCATCTGGATGTTAGCAAGAAGTTGTTAAACTATTAAAACAATATTATCAAAAATATACTTCAGAAATAATTCAAGATAATTTAGGGAGTTGCTTTGCTGTAATTCGAAATCAAAAAGGAATTATAAATCCAAAAAAAGTAATGTTAATGGCACATGGTGATGAAGTTGGTTTTATGGTTAGCCAAATTAATAGTAAAGGTTTAGTTCGTATTAATCCATTAGGAAGTATTTGAGAACAAACATTATTAGCTAAACGAGTAAAGTTATTAAAAGATGATGGAACGTTTTTGATTGGTGCGATTTCAGCAATTGCACCGCATTTGTTATCACCATAAGCTCGATTAAAACCAACGCCAATTGCTAATATGTTAGTTGATTTTGGTTTTTCTTCACAAGCAGAAGCCTATAAAGTTGGAATTCGAAAAGGAAATTTTGTAATTTGTGAAGGTTCAACAGTTTTCTTAAATGATAAACGATTATTATCAAAAGCGATTGATAACCGAATGGGTGTTATTTTAGGATTAGAAGTTTTAGAACAAGTTAAAAATAAACAATTAGACTATGATTTATATGTTGGTTTTAGTGTGCAAGAAGAAGTTGGAACTCGCGGTGCTAAAACAGCGACAGCATTAATTAATCCTGATTTTGCAATTGTAACTGATGTTTCACCAGGACAAGATTATGAATCAACAACAACTTTTGGTCAATTAGGGCAAGGTGTAATGTTACGTGGAATGGATAATGGCTATATTACGCGTTATGATTTAATTCAATATCAACTTAAATTGATGAAAGAACATGCAATAAAATATCAATTTTATATTTCGCCAGGAGGAACTGATGCTGGAGCTGTTCATTTAACAACAGCTGGTATTCCAACTATTTAAGCGTGTTTAATTGCCCTTAATTTGCATACAATTAGTGGTATTATTGATTTAGATGACTTTAATGAAACAATTAAGTTAGTAACAACAATTATTGAAGATTTAGATGAAACAAAAATTAAAGAATTTAATTGAAGTAATAAGGAGTAAAAATGGGAACAAAAACAATTGGTTTATTTTATAATCAAGGCTTTGATGTTTTAATGGGATATGAATCAACACCTGATGCAGTTAATTATGTTATTAATAATGATTATGTTTTATTTTATAATAAAAGCCACCAATGTTGTGGTTTTAATTTGTTAAATGCTAGTAAACATTTAACAACATCTTTGAAGTTAGGAATTAATAGTGATAATTCTGATTTATTAGCAGAGTTAGGATGTATTTTTAAACAAAAAGATTATTCTTTTAATATTAATCAACAACCACAATTTATTGTTGGTAAAATTCTTGAGCGTAAAAAACATCCTAATTCAGATAAATTAAATATTTGTCAAGTAGACATTGGTTTATCAACTGAACAAATTATTTGTGGAGCTGATAATTGTGATATTGGCAAATTGGTTGTTGTTGCGCGTGTTGGGGCAATTATGCCTTCAGGTTTAAAAATTGTTCCTAGTGAATTACGAGGAATTATTTCAAATGGAATGCTTTGTTCTGAACGCGAATTGGGATTACCAATTACTATTATTGGTAAAAAAATTATGTTATTATCAAAGCAACAATATCATCTGGGAAATAGTTTTTGAAAGGAATATTATAATGGGCAAAATTAAGGCAGGGTATTATAGTGCAATTTATTTTTTAAAAACAGCAAATATTTTAAAAAATGAAAAACCAAATGATTTAATAACAATGCAGTTTTTTCAACGTGAAGAAAATGTTATTCTAGCAGGCGTTAATGAATGTGTTGAATTATTAAAAACAGAAGTTTTTAATGCGGAAAGTTTAGAAATCACTGCCTTAACGGATGGCGATTTAATTCAAGCTAATGAACCAGTTTTAAAAGTAACTGGGCACTATTATCAGTTTGGCCATTTAGAAGGTATTATTGATGGTATTTTAGCACGACAAACAAGTATTGCAACAAATTGTTATCGTGTATTACAAGCAACTAATAATAAGCCAGTGATATATATGAATGATCGTAGTGATTATTATTATAATCAAGAAAATGATGGTTATGCTGCAAAAATTGGTGGAATAACTAATTTTGTTACAACAGCACAAGTAACAAAATTAGTTGGTAATTATGAGCCTATGGGCACTGTTCCGCATGCTTTAATCCAAGCTTTTAATGGTGATTTAATTGCAGCTTTGAAAGCTTATCAAAAGTTTTATTCAACTGATAAATTAGTGGCTTTAGTTGATTATAATAATGATGTTATTACTGATACTTTGCAAGTAGCACGTGCATTTTCAAATTTATATGCAGTTCGTGTTGATACTTCTCAATCATTAATCGATAAATATTTTCTTGGAAAAGAAGATAAGTATCCAAGTAGTGAAATTAATGGTGTTAATAAACACTTAATTCGTGCTTTACGTCAAACTCTAGATAAGGCAGGATATCAACATATTAAAATTATTGTTTCATCAGGATTTAATGTTCAAAAAATCCAGGATTTTGAAAAAGAAGGTGTTCCTGTTGATATTTATGGTGTTGGTGAATCGTTGGCAAAAATTAATATTGGCTTTACTGGTGATGCTGTTCAATTAAATGGTGTTGATCAAGCAAAGGTTGGGCGGAGTAATATTGCTTCGAATCGACTAGTTAAAAAATAAGAAATGTTTTAAATATATGTAAATAAAGGGGGTTTTCATGATGAGTGAAAATAAAAACCATAAAATAGAGTCTTATTATAATCATGATGATGCTTATCCTCATTTAAAACAGGAACGAAAACAATATCAAAATGAAAACGAAAAAATTACAATTGAAAATAATAAGAATAAATCTCCTTTAACATCGTTATGTGAAGTTATTTCACCTTTATATGGAAAAAAATTAGATGGTGCTGATGAATTTAAAGTTAATATGTCGCATTCATATAAACAACAAAAAGAAATTAATCCCATAACTTCGATTGAGGATGTTATTGCTCAGCGGGTGAGTGAGAAGAAGGCGGAGTTAGCGAAAATTCATATTACTGAAGAAAAAATTTCGTCTTTTGATAAAACTAACATTGAACCATATTTTCGAAAATATGATCCAGTTACAAATAAAGAAATTATTCCATCAACTTTAAAAACTAAAAATAAATTATCTGAACCAACAGCACAAACGGTATCATTTTTATTAAAGCCACGAAAAAGTGGAACAAATATTTTTGGCGATAGAACAGCTGAGTTAAAAGTAGAATTAGAACAAATTAAAGAAAAAATTCGTAATCCAATGCCACAACATAATGTTGATGATTATGAGCAAACAGCAATGTTTGAAGGAATTGAAGAGCAAAGAGAAATTAATGAACAGATTCGCAATGCAGTTGCTGAAGTTTATCATATTGATGATAATTTTTCTGAATATATGCCATTAGAGCAACGCCGTCGATTAATCCAACATAATTCAACAAAAGCGGGAGCAGTTAGATTTAAAACGCTACTTAATTTACAAGAAAATAATTTAAATAATCAGTTTCTTCGTCGCCCGAAACCATTATCACAAAATGCATCAGGATATCATAAGAAATTGCATGATTTACTAAACAGTGATTCTGAACCAGATATGAACCACGTTAAAGAATATCATACTAATCGTAATCCTTATTTATCACGCATGTTAGAAATTGAAGAGCAAACAGCAAAGGAAGCAGAAGCAAAACGTCGTGAACGAATTAAAACACAAATTAATAATGTTCAAAGGGATAATGAAAATAATAATGAATAGGTAAGGAAAATTTTAAAAACTGATAGGGTGGTTAAAAGAATGAATAGGGGAATCAACCAATTTTACTGTTGCTAATTTTTTTGTTAAAACCTTTATTATAAAAAAATAATTTAAAAAATATTATAAAATATTAGTAGGAATGCAATTATGAAAACACATATATTTAAATAATTTAACAAAAATATAGGAATTAATTAAATGAATAGAAAAGTAAAAAAACAAACAATAATAATCGGAGGAACAACTTTTGGTGTCTTAGCAACAGCAGGAGCTATTGCAGGTATTGTTTTTGGTATTAGACATATAAATGGTGATTTTGAAACTGAAAAAAGCCAAATATGAGAAATGGTTAAAGAAACACCCAAGGATACTGCCCGTGTTGTTTTTATTAACGGATTTTTTGGTACATCTCTTGTTAAAAAGTATTTATTTGAAAGTGTTAAAGGTAAATTTTTGGTTGATATTATTCGTAGTTATATGGTTTCAGGTCGTGCAAAAAATGAGCAAGAACGTGTTGCTAAATATAATCAAGAGTTTTCACACAATAATTTAAATAACCAAGCTAATGTTATTGATAAGCCTAATAGGTTGTCGCATNNGNAATNNTANTTTTGGTTTANTAGACTTCTTGCATAANCTAGTTATTTTAAAATTCCTATAAAATATATTTAAAATAGAAATTATAGGAATCTAAAATTATGAAATTTGATAAATTTGATTTTATTAATGATAAAGAATTATTCTNATTAACAGGAATAAAACAAGCCACTTTTAATAAAATGTTAGATATTTTAAAGGTTGCTGAAATAGAAAAATTTAAAAAAGGTGGCAAAGCT